>JASHPP010000632.1 GCA_030038035.1 Trebonia sp. | reverse complement strand
CGCGGACGGACACGCGGCGCAGCCTCCTGGCGCGGCCGGCCGCGCAGCTCAGGCCCGGCGTCCCGCGCCGCGGCCAGGCGGGTGATCGTGCCGACACCGCCGGCGACCGCGCCGTCCCGCGGCCACTGCTCGCTTGTCTCCATGGATCGGCTCCTGTCGCTCATCCCTATCTCGCTCATGCCGGGCGAATCCGTTCTGCCGCCCGCAGCCGGGCCGATGCCGAGCGCGGATTGGCGGCCACTTCCTCGTCGTCCGGGCGCTCCGCGCCCCTGGTCAGCAGGCGGAACAGCGGTCCGGCCTGGGCGGTCCCTGACGGGCGGGTCCCCGCCAGCATGTCGCCCGCCCGCACCGGCAGGCCGGGCGGAGCCGGGTCGGCGGTCCGCGCGGTGAGTTCCCGTTTGACCAGCCGATCCTCGAGCGAGTGGTAGGCGAGCGCGACGAACCGCCCGCCGGGTGAGAGGAGGTCGAGAGCGGCGGGCAGCGCACGCCGCAGCGCACCGAGTTCGTCGTTCACCTCGATGCGCAGCGCCTGGAATGTTCGCTTGGCCGGGTTGCCGCCTGTGCGCCGCGCCGCGGCGGGGATGGCGTCCTTGACGATCGCGCTGAGCCGCAGCGTCGTGGTGACCGGTTCCCTGGCACGTTCCCTGGCGACGGCTTCGGCGATCCGCCGGGCGAACCGCTCCTCACCGTACTCAGCCAGCACCCGCGCCAGCTCGCTGACCGGGTAGCCGTTGACGACATCCGCGGCGGTCCTGGCGCGGGACTGGTCCATCCGCATGTCGAGCGGAGCGTCCTGCGCGTAGGAGAACCCGCGGCTTGCGTCGTCCAGCTGCGGTGACGACACCCCGAGATCGAACAGGACCCCCTGGACGCGGCGGTACCCGGCGTCGGCGGCGACGGCGGCGATCTGGTCGTAAGACGTGTGTGCGAGCCGCACCTGGCCGGGGTAGTCCGCGGCCAGCTCGCGCCCGGCTTCGATGGCGGTCGCGTCGGCGTCGATCCCGATGAGCACCAGCCCGGGACAGGCCGCGAGCAGGGCGCGCGCGTGACCGGCGCGGCCGAGCGTGGCGTCCACGAGCACGGGCGGACGGCCACCAGGGGCGGAGGCGGTGAGCGCGGGCATGAGCAGGGCGGTCACCCGGCCGGCCAGCACCGGCACGTGCCCATAGGCGCGATCGCCCACCGTGACCCCTCCGCTTCGCAGTGCTGCGTGGAAACTGGGCTCCTAGCCCTTCACCGCAGGGCGCCTAGCCCTGCCTGCCGTCCGGCCGGGTCTCCCCGCGCCCGTTGCCGGCCGCCGCCTGGCATCGGGGAAGTGATGCCAGCCTGAGCAGCCCGGGCGCGGGCGGAGACTCGCCGGACAGCCATGGCCACCGGGCTGACCCGGGGCCGCCACCGGATGGGTCCGCGGTCGATGACCCGGACCTCCGGAGCCGCTTACAAGATCCCTGGCAGCACCTCCTCCGCGGCTTCGGAGAACGAATCCTCCTGTGCGGCCAGGTAGGTCTCCCATGCCTGGGCAGCCCAGATTTCAAGCCTGGTGTTGGCCCCGATAACGACGCAGTCCCGCTGCAGGCCGGCGTAGCCGCGCAGCGCGGGCGGGACGGTGATCCTGCCCTGCCTGTCGGGCACCTCGTCGGAGGCGCTCGCGAACAGGACCCGGCTGTAGTCACGGACCGACTTGGCGGTCACCGGCGCCTCGCTCAGTGCCCCGGTGATCCTGTCCCACTCGTCGTGCGGGAAGACGTACAGGCAGCGCTCCTGCCCCTTCGTGATCACGACTCCCGCGGCGAGCTCGTCGCGATATTTCGCCGGCAGGAACAGCCGCCCCTTCTCATCCAGTTTGGGCGCGTGAGTACCGAGAAACATCCGGTGCTCACCTCCCCACCCCCCAGCGGGCGCGTGTTTCGACAGATATCTCACTCCACCGCGCTCCACTGTACTCCACATTCCTCCACCGTCAACAGTGAAAAGCGCCGTCAGCGCGCTCGGTCCCCGCTAAAGCAGCAGGTCAATTAGGGTGGAGCAAAGTGGGGGAAATAAAGGCGCCGCACGGCTCCTTTCTGCGATCCCCCACTTCGCCCCACCGGCGCGCCATGCCCCCCTGCTCAGACGCCACGCCGCTGGCGGCAGCTCGATTGGGCCAGTGGCGCAGCTAGCCCGATAGAGCCGGGCCGTTGGCGCGACTGGCCCAATACGCGGCACCAGCTGCCGGTGACGGCTGGGGCGGGCAAGGCGCGCGCGACGATAGTGACAGGGCAGTAGCTACGAGGCACGCGTCGGTGGCGGGGGCGGCGCAGGGCGCGGCCGCGGGGTGGCCGCGGCCGGGGCGGCGGCATTGCGCGCGGCCGGGAAGCGGGGCCACGGGACGGATACGGATGGGGCGGCCGGAGGGCGGCGGCCGCCTATCGGAAACACGGGAGGCTGGAGAGACGCAACGGTACGTTAGGGATAAAAAATAAGGCGCAGCTGCGTGTCAGGCAGCCGACTGGCATGAGCGGCCCGCGAGGCGGCGATATAGAGGAAAAGAGAATCTGTCCCGCACCGCGGCCAAGTCCGGGCAATACCGGCGCGGGCGCGGCGGATGTGCGGCGGACAGGGCGTGGCACGCTGCGTGCGGCACGACATACTGTCATTAGACGACAAGCAGCGCGCCGGAGGCGCCGGGTCGGCCGAGGAGGGCGTTTGGTACTCGATACGGGGCGCGGTCGCGAGCGGGCGCTTGATGATCTCGTCACGACGGCACAGCGGATTGGGACGGCGATCGAGTCCGTAATCGACGGGAAGGCCGAGGCGATCAGGCTCGCGCTCATCGTCCTGCTCGCGGAGGGACACCTGCTGATCGAAGACGTCCCTGGGGTGGGCAAGACGATGCTGGCCAAGGCGCTGGCCAGATCGATCGACTGCTCGGTGCGGCGAGTCCAGTTCACGCCCGACCTGCTGCCAAGCGACATCACCGGGGTGAGCGCCTACAACCAGGAGCGCCGCGACTTCGAGTTCAAGCCGGGACCGGTCTTCGCGAACATCGTCGTCGGCGACGAGATCAACCGCGCCTCGCCGAAGACGCAGTCCGCGCTGCTCGAGTCCATGGAGGAGCGCCACGTCACCGTGGACGGCACCACGTACCAGCTCGAGCGGCCGTTCATGGTCATCGCCACGCAGAACCCGGTGGAGATGGAGGGGACCTATCCGCTGCCCGAGGCGCAGCGCGACAGGTTCACCGCCCGCATCTCGATCGGGTACCCGACCGCGACCGCGGAGATGGAGATGCTGGACACCCACGGGTCCTCCTCTCCGCTCGACCAGCTGAAGCCCGTCGCGACGGGACCCGACGTGCGCGAGCTCATACTCGCGGTGCGCGGCGTGCTGGTTTCTGCCCAGGTCAAGCAGTACATCATCGCCCTGGCGGCGGCGACGCGGACGGCACCGGAGCTGCGCCTTGGCGCCTCGCCGCGCTCGGCGCTGCACCTGCTGCGCGCCAGCCGGGCGCGGGCGGCGCTGGACGGCAGGGACTACGTGATCCCTGATGACATCCAGGCCCTGGCGGGCCCCGTGCTCGCCCACCGGCTGCTGCCGACCGCCGAGGCGCTGGTCGAGCGCCAGCTCCCCGAGCAGGTGGTGGCGAGGCTCGTCGCGGAGCTCCCGCTGCCCCATCCGTGACCGGGAGGTGTCATGCGCAAGCTGTTCGGCGCGCTGACCACGCGAGGCAGGTGCTTCGTCGCGGCCGGCCTCGCGGCGGCGGCCTGCGGCCTGCTCATCCCCGAGCCTGACCTGCTGCGCGTCGGGCTGCTGCTTGTCGTGCTGCCGCTGCTGTCCGCGTTCGGCGCCGGGCGGGCCCGCTACCGGCTCTCGTGCGTGCGCCGGGTCACCCCCGCCCGGGTGCCCGCGGGCCAGCCGGCCGAGCTGACGATCAGGCTGGCGAACGTCTCCCGGCTGCGCACCGGGCTGCTGCTCGCCGAGGACACGGTGCCGTACGCGCTCGGCAGCAGGCCGCGGTTCGTGCTCTACGGGATCGGCAGCGCCGGCAGCAAGGAGTTCCGCTACCAGGTACGGCCCGACACGCGCGGCAGGTACACGATCGGGCCGCTCCAGGTGCGGGTCGCCGATTCGTTCGGCTTGGTATCCATCACCCGCTCCTTCACGAGCACGAGCACGCTGATCGTCACCCCGCGGATCATCCCGCTGAGCCGCCCGCCGATCGCGGGCAACTGGCTCGGCGACAGCGAGCACGGCAGGCGCAGCATCGCCGCAAGCGGCGAGGACGACGTGGCCCCCCGCGCCTACCAGACCGGGGACAGCCTGCACCGGGTGCACTGGCGGTCCACCGCGCGGTACGGGGAGCTGATGGTCCGCCGCGAGGAGCAGTACTGGCGCAACACCGCGTCGCTGTTCCTCGACACCAGGCGCTCCGCGCACGGCCTGGCGGTGTCATTCGAGCTCGCGGTCACCGCGGCCGCCTCGATCGGGGTGCACCTGGCCGGCGAGGGGTTCGACGCCCGGCTGATGACCGACCTCGGGGAGGTCCCGCGGCAGGGCACCTTCCGTGACACGCTGCTCGACACGCTCGCCGTCATCCGCCCCTCCCGCGAGAGCGGGCTGACCCTCGGCATCGACGCGCTGGCCACGGCCGGGGGCCAGATCATCGCGATCCTCGGGCTGCTGACCGCCGGGCAGGCCAGGCAGCTCGCGGAGGCCAGGCGCGGGACCGCGCCGGCGATAGCCCTGCTGCTTGTGCCGGGGGACCACGAGTACAGCCAGGCCGCGACCGCGGCGGCCGCCCAGGTCCTGGCCGCCGCCGGCTGGCGGGTCGCGACCGTGACGGACAGCGCCCGGCTCGCCGCGGCGTGGCAGGAGCTGCATCAGGGCAGCGCGGGCGTGCCCGGCGCAGGCGTGCCAGACGGCGCCGCGCTCGCCGGCCGGGCGGCGGAGGGCTGAGCGATGGGCAGTCACCGCAGGACGGCCGCCGCCGCCGCCGCGACGATCCTGGCCTCCTTGTCGCTGTACCCGATCTTCCTCGGCACGGCCTGGTTCTTCGCCGGCGCCGGGGCGGTGTGCGCGGTCGCGGTGGCGGGCACGCTCACCCGCCTGCGGCGGCTGCCTGTCGCCGTCTGCGTGGCCGGCGTACTCGCGGGGCTCCTGCTGTACCTGAACGTGACGTTCGAGGCTGCCCGGTCGTGGGGCGACGTGGTGCCGACGCCGACCTCGCTGCGCCTGCTGTGGGACCTCGCAGGCGCCGGCTTCACCGAGTCGGCCAAGTACGCTCCCGCGGTGCCCGAGCTGCCCGGCATGATGCTGCTCGCCGCCGGCGGCATCGGCCTGACCGCGCTGCTCACCGACCTGATCGCGGTACGGCTCGAGAGCGCGTCCCTCGGGGGGCTGCCGCTGCTGCTGCTGTACACGGAGCCGTTCACGCTCAGCGTCTCGCGCAGCGCCCTGGGGACGACGATCACCTTCTGCCTCGGCACCGCCGGCTACCTCGGCTTGCTGAGCAGCGAAGGCCGGGACCGGATCAGGGAGTGGGAGCGGCCGAACCCCGGACCTGACCTGATTCCCGATACCCGCGCGCTGGCCGCCGCAGGGCGGCGCGTGGGCATCGCCTCGGTGGCGCTTGCGCTGTGCCTGCCGCTGTTCGTGCCGGGGCTGCACGTGACCCGGCTGTTCGGCGGGCAGCCGGGGATCGGCGGAACGGCCGGAGCCGGCGGCGGCGCCGGCGTGGGGTTCCCCAACCCGAACACGCAGCTCAGCCAGGAACTGCACGAAACACAGGCCCAGCAGGTCTTCGAGTACACCACCTCTGACTCCGCGGCTGAGTACTTCCAGATCTACGTGCTCGACCACCTGACCAGCTCGGGGTGGCAGCTCACGTCCCCCTCGACGCTGGCTCCGGCCGGCCAGCGGCTGCCCGCCCCGCCGGGCCTGGCGGAGCAGGCGGACAAGGCGTGGGCGACCACGGTGCGCACCAACGTGACGCTGAGCCCGGCGGTCGGCCAGGACGCGCTGTCCGCGCTGCCCGTCCCCTACCCGGCCACGGCGATAACCGCGCCCGGTGACCTGAAGGCCGACCCGAACACCCTGATGGTCTTCGACTACGGAGTACAGCTGGCCGATCTCACCTACGCGGTGACCAGCCTCAGCGAGTCGCCGACGCCGCAGGCCCTCAACGCCGCCGCGGCGCCGCCGCCGGACATCGCCGGCCCCTACCTGCAGGTGCCTTCGTCCTACGACTCGCTGCGCCGGCTCGCCAAGTCGATAGTGAAGGCGGCCGGGGCGAAGACCCCGTTCGAGGAGGCGCTGGCCCTGCAGGACTATTTCACCGGCGGTGCCTTCACCTACACCCTTGACGCGCCGACGGTCACCGACGCCCAGCAGCTGACCGCGTTCCTGACCCGCACCTACAAGGGCTACTGCCAGCAGTTCGCGTTCGCCATGGCCGTGCTGGCCCGGCTGCTCGGCATCCCGTCCCGTGTCGCCTACGGGTTCACCGGCGGGACGTCGGTGAACGGCGTCTACGTGGTCACAACGCACGACGCGCACGCCTGGCCTGAGCTTTACTTCCAGGGGTTCGGCTGGCTGCGGTTCGAGCCGACCCCGCAGGGCGCGGGCGGGCAGGGCACGGCGACCTCGCCGTCGTACACGCTGCAGCCGAGCAGCGCCTTCCCGACGGGCGCGGGGCAGACATCGCCTGGCTCGGGGAAGACCCCGTCCAGCCTTCCTGGCAGCGGGAGCTCGCTGCAGCAGCGGCTGGGCCTCCAGCTCGGCAATGACAACGGCGGCGGGCCCGCCCCGGTCACGCCGGCCACGCTGAGCCCGTGGCAGGTGCTCGGGCTCGCCTTGCTCGCCCTGCTCGGATTGCTCGTGCTCGCGTCCGCCGCGCCCGCCTGCGCGCGGCTGGTGACCAGGCGCAGGCGCTGGCGGTCAGGCGCGCGCGGCGGCGACGCCGGGCTGGCGCACGCGGCATGGCGCGAGCTTCGCGATGACCTCGTGGACTACCGCGCGGGGTTCTCGCCGAGCGAGTCGCCGCGGGCGCTCGCGGCGCGGGTCGGCCCTGAACTCGAGCTGACCGGCCCGGCCATGGCCGCGCTGCGGCACATCGCCATGGCGGAGGAGCGCGCCAGGTACGCGGCGCGGCCAGACAGCGGGGCGGGCCTGCGCCAGGACAGCGCGACGGTCCGCCGCGCGATCGCCGCGGCCGTGCCGCGCGGGACACGCTGGCTCGCGCGGGTGCTGCCATCCTCCGTGCTCACTCCCGCGATGATCCGCCTCAGCCAGGCAGCCGACTTCCTCGGCAGGCTGAACCCGGAACTGCCAGGCAAGGCCGGGCTCAGCGGCACCCGGCTCGGCGGGGTCCGGTTCAGCAGGAAAAGGCCGGACCGAGGGCATGCGGGCGAGGCGAATGCGACCAGCGGCAGCGAGCCGCCAGTGGCAGCGGGCACGCGCGGCTGACGGTCCTAGCGGCCCCTTAGAGGTCCCCCTCCTGCCGTCGGCGCCAGCGCTCGTCGAGACGCTCCATCATGGCGCCACGGCCCGCCTTGCCACCTTTCTTGCGTCGTCCGCGGGGCTTGGCCGCCGGCCCGCGCCCGGCCACGCCGAGCGTGGCGCCGGCCATGTGCCGCCAGCTGTTCAGTGCCCAGACAGCGCAGGCCAGCATGACGACGAACCCGCCAACGGCAAGCCAGACAAGTGGCAAAACCACTCCCGCCGCCACCATGCCCGCGCCCACGGCGAAGCCGGAGGCTGCCTGAACCAGCCGGCGTTTGTGGTGCACGCGGGGATCACTGGAGCGCACAAGACGGCCCAGCCTGCGATCCTCCCTGTAGAGCGCTTGCTCGATCTGCTCGAGCTGGCGCTGCTCATGCTCAGAGAGCGGCACGACGCCTCCCATGGAACCCGGGGATGGGGTGACTTTCACCTCACTTACATACCTGGTTCATTTCCCAGGATACGAGCCTGCCCGCGTACCGTGGAAGAGGGCTTCCGGCCCGAAGCGGACGGGCCGGAAGGGGGTGGCTGACGGTCGGGGGGAACAAGGGCCGCGGGCCGCACGGCGTCGCTGCCGAACCTGCGGGCGATCTCGTCCACCGCGCGTTCCGCCTCCCGCCAGCCGGCCGGCCGGTCGCCGAAAGCCAGCTGCCGCGCGGCGCCGACGGCGGGCCGCAGGCCCGCCGCCCGCACTCCGACCAGCCGCAGCCGCGCCCTGCCGTCGAGCCCGGACCCCTCGTAGAGGGCGCACGCGGTGGCGTAGATCTCCCTGGCCACGTCCGTGGGCTCGGCCAGCGTCTTGGACCTGGTCAGGGTCTTGAAGCTGGCCAGCCGCAGCTTCACGGAGATGGTCCGCGCGACGCAGCCCGCGGCGCGCAGCGCCTGCGCCGTCCGGCCGGACAGCCGCAGCAGTTCCCTGCGGATTACCTCGGGGTCGTCGACGTCGGTGTCGAACGTCTCCTCGGCGCCCACGCTCTTCTCTTCCCTGCGCGGGACGACCGGGCGATCGTCCCGGCCCCACGCGAGTGACCACAGGTGCTCGCCGACCGCGCCAAGCTCCCGCTGCAGCGTGCCGAGCGGGACGTGAGCGATATCACCAACGGTCCGCAAGCCCAGCCGGCCAAGCACCTCCTCGGCGCGGTCGCCCACGCCCCACAGCACGCTGGCCGGCAGCGGGTGCAGGAAGTCGAGCAGGCCCGCGGCGGGGACAACGAGCAGGCCGTCCGGCTTGCACCGCGCGGACGCGACCTTGGCCACGAACTTGCAGGGCGCCACCCCGACCGAGCAGGTGATCGCCTGCTGCTCCAGGACCTGCTCCCGGATCAGCTGCGCTATCCGCGCGGGCCTGCCCAGCCGGCGCAGCGC
The DNA here is from genome assembly GCA_030038035.1 of Trebonia sp. The sequence continues at coordinate 28,872 of JASHPP010000632.1, read as the reverse complement.
GCCGGCCACGTCGAGGAAAGCCTCGTCGAGCGACAGCGGTTCCACCTCAGGGGTGACCGCGCGGAAGATCGCCATGACCTCCCTGGACACCTCGGCGTACAGCCGGTGCCGCGGCGCGATGAAGATCGCCTGCGGGCACAGCCGCCTGGCCCGGCCGACCGGCATCGCGGAGCGGACGCCGAACGCGCGCGCCTCGTACGTGGCCGACAGCACCACGCTGCGGGGACCGAGGCCGCCGACCACCACGGGCGTGCCCGCGAGGTCCGGCCGGTCCCTGACCTCGACGCTCGCGTAGAACGCGTCCATGTCGACGTGCAGGATGCGGCATCCGCTGTCGTCGGCGAGCGGGGCGCGGGCGTCGGGGGCATCCGGGGCTGGCACGGCGACCGGTCCCCGCGGTCAGCGGTGGCCGAGGACGTGCAGCCGGGCGGCGATGTCGCGCAGCGGCGGGTATGCCGCGGCGGCCTCCTCAAGGGCGCGCAACTCCGCCGCCGTGCCCTGGTCGGCGCCGGCCGCGGGCAGCAGGCCGGCGAAGACCCGGATGCCGTGCGCGTCGCCGGCCCGCAGCCCGGCGCTCTCGATCAGCGCCGTCAGCCCGGCCAGGGTGAACCGCCTGGGCAGGCCGGCGTCGCCTCCCTCGCCGTCGAGCAGGCGCCGCGCCTGTTCGTACCGTCCCGCGAGCGCGCGCTGCAGCACGGCGGACACGACGTTGGCGGCGAGCACGCTCACCGTGGCGCCCGGCCGCAGCACCCGGGCGATGGCGGCCATCGCCGCGGCCGGCGAGTCCACGTACTCGAGCACGCTGTGGCAGATCACCAGGTCGGCGGCGTCCGCGCCGACCAGGCTGTCAAGCCCGTCGGCCTCACCTTGGACCTCGGTCAGCGTGACCCGCATCTCGGCGGCCCGCCGCCGCGCCGCCGCGAGCGCGTCCGGGCTCGGGTCCACCACCGTGACGTGGTGCCCGAGCGCGGCGAACGGCACGGCGAACCCGCCCGTGCCGCCGCCGACGTCGACAATGTCCAGCGCGGCCCGGCCGGACTGCGCCGCCCGCGCCGCCACCACGTCCCTGAGCACGTCCCAGACGAGCGTTGGCCGCGCCCCGTCGCGCTCGCGCCCGACGTCCGGTCCGCGCATGCCGGGCACGGCCCTTGCGGGAACCTCTGCGGTCATTCCACACCTCTCCCAAGGTTGACGGCGCAGTCTCACTGTAGTGCGGCCGGCCGGCGTCTCGCCTGGAGCGACGATCCCGCTACCACACATATCCTTACGATTACTGCGCGTTCACGGGAAGGGGGAGAACTCGGGAAGCCCGTTTCCCGTTATAACAGCCGTGGAGACCTCACACGCCGGTGCGACCAGCACGAATGGTCGCCCAAATCCGATACGACGCCATCTGCGAATGATGCCCCGAGACGTATCGCCGGCCCGTATGCTCGTCCGCATGCCTGCCTCCCAGGGACACCTAGAGCTGCCACACCCCAGGCGACTGCTATGGACGGCGGCGTGGAACGTGGCCGAATCTGTCGGGCTTCCGTTCGGCGCCTACGTCGTGGTCACCGACGTGGTCAGCCCCGACGCGGGCCTGCTCGCCGGCACAGCGGTGGTCTGGCTGCTGATCGCCATCCGCAAGCTCGTCACCGGCTCGGTCTCCGCCCTGCTGATGATTTCCGCGCTCGTGCTGACCATCCAGACGGTGGTCGCGATCAGCACCGGCTACATGTGGATGTTCCAGGCGCAGTTCCCGCTCGCCAACCTGGCGATGTGCGTGGTGTTCGCGCGCACGGCGCCGACCCGCAAGCCGCTGGTGGCGCAGCTCGCGGCCGAGGTCGTGGCGCTCAAGCAGCCGGAGACGCACCACCCCGGGCTGCACCGCTTCTTCCAGGGCGCCACGTGGTTCTGGGCCGGGCTGTTCCTGCTCCTGACGATGGGCATGGCCGTGATGATGGTCACAGAGCCGTTCAAGCTCTTCATGCTGGTGTCCTCGGCGTACACCGTCGGGCTGACCCTCGTGGGCGCGGCCGTCTGCGTCGTGTGGTTCCTCGCGGTGCTGCGCCGGCTGGGCCTGCGGCTGCACTTCTCCGGCGCTTAGCGCGCAAGCCCCCGTGGGGAACGCGTAGAGATTTTGCAGCTCGAGGTGCGAAAGTCTTCGCCCTGAAAAGAGTTTTCGCGATCATAGTCCGAAATATCGCGGATATCCGGTTCGGGTGCGGGCCGAGCCGCTCGCGGCTACGCCTCGGGGGTGAGCGTGGGCTTGAGGTCCTTGATCCTGGCGAGCAGGCCGTTCACGAACGCGGGGGACGCGTCCGTGGACAGGTCCTGGGCCAGCAGGACCGCCTCGCTGATCGCCACGCCGTCGGGCACGTCGTCGGCCCACAGCAGCTCGTACGTGCCAAGGCGAAGGACGTTGCGGTCCACGGCGGGCATCCGCTCCAGCGTCCAGTCCACCGCGTTCTCCGAGATCAGCCCGTCGATCTGGTCGCGGTGCGCGGCCACGCCGCGGACGAGTTCGGCCGCGTACTCCGGGACCGGGCGATCGCCGGCCGACTGGCGCTCCGCGAGCAGCTCAAGCACGGGCAGGCCGCGCAGTTCGGCCTCGAAGAGGATGTCAAGCGCCCGCTTGCGGGCCTTGCTGCGAGCCGCCAAGGCTACGCCCGGCCGAGGTAGGCGCCGGTGCGGGTGTCCACCTTGACCTTCTCGCCGGTCGAGATGAACAGCGGCACCTGGACCTGCGCGCCGGTCTCCAGCGTGGCGGGCTTGGTGCCGCCGGTCGAGCGGTCGCCCTGCAGGCCCGGGTCGGTCTGCGCGATGGTCAGCTCGACGGCGGCGGGCAGGTCAACGTACAGCGGGGTGCCCTCGTTGAACGCGACCGTGACCGTCTGTTCCTCAAGCAGGTAGTTCGCGGCGTCGCCGACGACCTCGGCGGGAATGCGCGGCTGGTCGTAGTCCGTCAGGTCCATGAACACGAAGTCGTTGCCCTCGCGGTAGAGGTACTGCATCTCCCGCTTGTCCACGCTCGCCACGTCCACCTTGACGCCGGCGTTGAACGTCTTGTCGACGACCTTGCCGGACAGCACGTTCTTCAGCTTGGTGCGCACGAAGGCGCCGCCCTTGCCGGGCTTGACGTGCTGGAATTCAACGACGTTCCACAGCTGTCCGTCAAGGTTCAGCGTCATGCCGTTCTTCAGGTCGTTCGTGGTTGCCACGGGTGGTCTCCCATTACGGTCCCGTTACAGGACCAGCAGCTCTCTGGTGGTCGAAGTCAGGATGCGGGCTCCCCCGCCTGCCGTCACGACCACGACGTCCTCGATCCGGACGCCGCCCTTTCCCGGCAGGTACACGCCAGGCTCGACGGTGATAGGAACCCGATCGGCCAGTTTACCCGCTGCTCCGTACCCCAGCATCGGCGCCTCGTGGATCTCCAGGCCCACGCCGTGCCCGAGTCCGTGGCCGAAGTGCTCGGCGTGCCCGGCCGCCTCGATCACCTCCCTGGCGGCGGCGTCGACGGCACCCACTTCCGCGCCGATCGCCACGGCCTCGATTCCGGTCCGCTGCGCCTCCGCCACCAGGTCGTAGACATCCCGCTGCCATCCGGACGGCTCGCCGACCGCCACGGTGCGGGTCATGTCCGCGTGGTACCCGCCGTACAACGCGCCGAAGTCCATCGTGACCAGGTCGCCGCGGCGCAGCGGCCGGTCGGTGGGCGCGTGGTGCGGTATGGCCCCGTTGGGGCCGCTGGCCACGATGGTCTCGAACGCGGGCCGGTCGGCCCCGAGCTGGGTCATGCGGTAGTCGAGAAGAGACGCCAGGGATCGTTCGGACAAACCGGGACCGATGCGGGGCAGGACATCGGCGATGGCTTGGGAGCTGATCCGGCAGGCGGCGGCGAGCAGCTCGAGCTCGGACGGATCCTTCACCATTCGCAGCTCTTCTATTTTTCTCCCGAACGGGACCGTGGCGACTCCCTCGGCCCTCGCCGCGAGCGCGGCGTGCCGCTCCACCGTCATCTCGTGCGCCTCGAACGCGAGCGTCCTGACGCCGCGGCGGGCCGCCTCGGCGGCGAGCTTGCCCTCGATGCTCCGATCGGTGATCAGCTCCAGGTCGGGCGCGTCGCGCCGCGCGGCCAGCGCGTACCTGGAGTCGGTGGCCAGCACGCCCGCGCCGTCCGCCGCGTCGGCGGGCAGCAGCAGGGCCGCGTTGGAGCTGGCCAGGCCGGTGAGATAGCGGACGTTCGGGGCGGCGGTGACGAGCACGGCGTCGGCGCCGAGTGCCCTGACCAGCTCCTGGGCGCGGACCCGGCGCGCCTGGTGAATCTCCGGCATGCCCCGACTTTACGCTGACGCGGCAGCGGCGAACCGGCCGCGAGCCGGGCACTGGGACGCGAATTTGAAGATATGGGATAGAAAACCACCACTAGTGGGGGTTTTCTATCCCACATCCCTCGTTTGCGGCTAGCCGGCCAGGGTGCGGACCCGCTCGATGTCGGCGACCCGGGCGGCGTGCGAGGCGCCGAGCGGGGTGACGTTGAGCGTGGTGACGCCGGCCTCGCGGAACGCGGCGAGCCGGTCGGCGACGTAGCCGTCCGGGCCGATCAGCGCGGTCCTGCTGACGAGCTCGGCGGGGACGAGGGCGGCGGCCTCGTCCTTGCGGCCCGCCAGGTAGGCGTCCTGGATCATGGCCGCCTGCTTCTCGTAGCCGAAGCGGCACGCCAGGTCGTAGTAGAAGTTGCGGCCGCGGGCGCCCATGCCGCCGATGTACAGCGCGAAGAACGGCCTGGACAACTCGCGCAGGCCGGTCACGTCGTCGCCGATGGCAAGCGGCGCTGCCGCGATCACGTCAAGCGGGCCGAGGCTTGCGTCGCGCTTGGCGCTGCCCTCGGCAAGCGGGCCTGCCCAGGCGATCGCCGCCTTCTCAGGGAAGTAGAAGATGGGCTGCCAGCCCTCGGCGAGTTCGGCGGCGAGCGCGACGTTCTTCGGGCCGAGCGCGGCGATCACGATCGGGATGCGCTCGCGCACCGGGTGGTTGATCAGCTTCAGCGGCTTGCCCAGGCCGCTGCCGCCCTCGTACGGCAGCGTGTAGTGCCTGCCGTGGTAGTCCAGCCGGTCGCGGCGCCAGACCAGCCGGCAGATCTCGATCAGCTCCCTGGTCCGCCCGACCGGCGCGTCATAGGGCACGCCGTGCCAGCCCTCGATCACCTGCGGGCCGGACGTGCCGAGGCCGAGCGTGAACCGGCCGCCCGAGACGAAATCGAGCCCGGCCGCGGTCATCGCGGTGAGCGCGGGCGTGCGTGAGTAGACCGGCAGGATGCCCGAGGCGATCTGCAGCGTCGTGGTGCGGGCGGCGATGAAGCCGAGCTGGCTCACCGCGTCGAAGGAGTACGCCTCGGGCACGAAGACGATCTCCAGGCCGGCGCGCTCGAAGTCGGCGAGCTCGTCGACCGCTTGGCTGAACCCGCCGGCGTAGCCGAGCATCATCCCTACGCGCATCGCCTGAGCCTTCCGGTCATGGTCTGGTCGGGTGCGGGTACCGCTGGAGGATGGCCAGGGCGATGTCGTCGGGCGCGCGGCCGTCGGTGTCGACGGCGAGCGTGGCCACCCCGGCGTAGACCGCCTGGCGGCGTTCGTACACCTGTGCCACGTCGGGGCGGGCCAGCATCGGGCGGCCCCTGTCGCCGCCGACCCGCTTCATCGCCTCGGCGTAGCCGACCCGCAGGTAGACCACGGGGACCGAGGCAAGCAGCGCGCGGGTCGCCGGGTGCTCGGCCGCGCCGCCGCCCAGGGCGAGCACGGTATCGGGGCCGGCCAGCAGACCGGCGATCACCTCGTGCTCGAGCGCGCGGAACGCCGGCTCGCCGTCGTCGGCGAAGATCTTCTGGATCGGCCGCCCCGCGCGGTCCTCGATCACCTGGTCGCTGTCGGTGAACGGCAGGCCAAGCTTGGCCGCGAGCAGGCGGCCGACGGTCGTCTTGCCCGCGCCCATGAACCCGACGAGGACGATCACGGCGCCTCGGCCGGCGCGTCCGAAGTGGGTGCGGTCTCCAGGAGAGCGGCGACCGCGCGCAGGGCCAGGGCGTAGGACTGGAAGCCGAAGCCGGCGATGATCCCGTCCGCTGCCGCGGTGATCACCGACGCGTGGCGGAAGCCCTCGCGGGCCGCGATGTTGGAGATGTGCACCTCCACCAGCGGCGCGGTCCGCATCTTCAGCGCGTCAAGCAGCGCGTAGGAGTAATGCGTGAGCGCGCCGGCGTTCAGCACGACCGGCAGCCGCTCGTCGCACGCCTCGTGCACCCAGGCGATCAGCTCGCCCTCGTATTCGGTCTGCCGGACCGCCACCTGCAGGCCGAGTTCCTGGCCGGCCGACTCGCACAGCGCGACCAGGTCCGCGTAGCTCGCGGTCCCGTAGACGGCGGGCTCGCGCTTGCCGAGCCTGCCCAGGTTCGGCCCGTTGAGGACGAGCACCCTGCGGCTCATGCCGACACCGCTTCGTAGGCCTGCGCCAGCAGCGACTCCGGCGGGCTGTCCAGGATGACCGGGGTTCCCACGCCGTCCAGGACTACCATGCGCAGCCGGTCACCGCGGGACTTCTTGTCCAGGCTCATCACCTCGCGCAGCCGCGGCCAGGCGGCGTGCGGGTACGACACGGGCAGCCCGACCGACGTGAGCAGCCGCCTGTGCAGGGCCACGTCGGCGGGCGACAGGCGGCCGGCCAGCCGGGCCACCTCCGCGGCGAACACCATGCCGATGGCCACCGCGTCGCCGTGCCTGAAGCGGTAGCGCTCGAGCCGCTCGATCGCGTGGCCGAGGGTGTGCCCGTAGTTGAGCATCTCCCGCGGACCCGCCTCGCGCAGGTCCGATGAGACCACGGCGGCCTTCACCCGGATCGCGCGCTCGACAAGCTCGCGCGTGTGCGGCCCGTACGGCTCCCCCGCGCCGGCCGGATCGGCCGCCACCAGGGCGAGGATCTCGCCGTCGGCGATGAACCCGGCCTTGATCACCTCGGCGAGCCCGGCCACGTAGTCGGGCCGCGGCACCGTCACCAGCGTGGCCAGGTCCGCGAACACGCCGGCCGGCGGGTGGAACGCCCCGACCAGGTTCTTGCCCGCGGGGATGTCGATCGCCGTCTTGCCGCCGACGGCGGCGTCGACCATGGCGAGCAGCGTCGTCGGGACAAGCACGACCGGCACCCCGCGCAGCCAGGTGGCGGCAACGAACCCGGCGATGTCGGTCGCCGCCCCGCCGCCGATGCCCACGATGGAGTCGGACCGGGTCACCCGCGAGTCGGCCAGCCACGACCACAGCCGGGCGGCGACGGTCACGTCCTTGGCGGCCTCCCCGTCGGGGATCTGCGTCGTCGCCACCGCGTACCCGGCGTCGGCGAGCACGCGGCAGGCCGGCCGGGCGATCGCGCCGAGCCCCGCGGCGTGGATGACCGCCACGGTGTGCGCCCGCTTGCCCACCAGGTCAGGCAGTGAGCCGAGCACCCCGGTGCCGACGATCACGTCGTACGGCTGCTCGCCGCCGACCGGGATCCGCGTCACGTCCACGGGTGCCTGCCCAGGCCCCGGGGGTTGCGGGGCCGGGTCACGAGCGCAGCCGGCTGGCAAGGTCGGCCGCCACCTCCTCGGGCGCCAGCTCGTCGGTCGGGACGGTGATCGAGGCGAGTTCTGCGTAGACGGGGCGCCGCTCCTCCAGCATCGCGCGGAGCAGGCCGCGCGGGTTGCCGGGGACCACGACCCGCGGCTTGTCCATGCCGGTGCGCCGTGCGACGGTCGCGAACCCGACCTCCAGGTAGACGACGCGGCGCCCGCCCAGCATCCGGCGGACGTCCGGGTCGAGCACCGCGCCGCTGCCCACCGCGAGCACGCCGCCGTGCGGCCCGGTGGCCTCAAGGCCGTGGGCGACGGCGGCCCGCTCAAGCTCGCGGAAGACAGGCTCGCCGTCGTCGACGAAGATGTCCCCGACCGGCTTTCCCGCCGCGGCCGCCACGAGGTCGTCGGTGTCGGCGAACGGCACCCCGAGTTCGGCCGCGAGCAGCGAGCCGACCGACGACTTGCCGGCCCCAGGGGGGCCGATCAGCACCACGGCTGACGCGCGGGCGGGGGCGGGGGCGGGCTTGGCGCCCGGGTCCGGCGTCGTCACGAGATCACCAGCGACTTGAGGTAGCCTTCGGCGTTGCGGCGCATCTCCTCGACGGAGTCGGCGCCGAACTTGTCCGTCGCCGCCTCCGCGAGCACCAGCGCCACCATCGCCTCGGCGACCACGCCGGCCGCGGGCACCGCGGTCACGTCGCTGCGCTGGTTGATCGCCTTGGCCGGCTCGCCTGTCGCCACGTCCACCGTGTCAAGCGCGCGCGGCACCGTGGAGATCGGCTTCATGGCGGCGCGGACGCGCAGCACCTCGCCGGTGGACATGCCGCCCTCGACGCCGCCGGCGCGGTTGGTGCGGCGGCGGACCCCGGACGGCGACATCTCGATCTCGTCGTGCGCGCAGGAACCGCGCCGGCCCGACGTCACGAACCCGTCGCCGAACTCCACGCCCTTGATCGCGTGCACAGACACCAGCGCCCCGGCGAGCCGGGCGTCAAGCCGCCGGTCCCACTGCGTGAAGCTGCCGAGCCCGGGGGGCAGGCCGTAGGCCAGCACCTCGACCACGCCGCCGAGCGTGTCGCCGTCCTTGCGCGCCGCGTCGACCTCGGCGACCATGGCCGCGCTGACCGCGGCGTCCAGGCAGCGCACGGGGCTGTCGTCGATCCGCGCCAGGTCCCCGGGGACCGGCACGGCGCTTCCTGGCGGCACGCACACCGAGCCGAGCGCCACCACGTGGCTGAGGATCCGCACGCCGAGCGCCTGCTCAAGCAGCCGCCTGGCCACCTCGCCCAGCGCCACCCTGGCCGCGGTCTCCCGCGCGCTCGCCCGTTCGAGGACCGGCCTGGCGTCGGAGTGCCCGAACTTCTGCATGCCCGCGAGGTCGGCGTGCCCCGGCCGCGGCCTGGTCAGCGGGGCGTTGCGGGCCTGGCCGTCGAGCTCCTGCCCGGGCACGGGATCCGGTGACATGACCGTCTCCCATTTCGGCCACTCGGTGTTGCCCACCCGGATCGCGACAGGTCCGCCCAGCGTGACACCGTGCCGCACGCCGCCGGTCAGCTCCACCTCGTCCTGCTCGAACTTCATCCGGGCGCCCCGGCCGTACCCGGCCCGCCGCCTGGCGAGCGCGGCCGCCACGTCGTCGCTGGTGACCCGCACCCCCGCCGGGACACCGTCGCACACCGCCACGAGCGCCCGCCCGTGCGACTCACCCGCGGTCAGCCACCGAAACATGTCGTTTACCTTACTGCTCCGCCAAGGACCGTGGTCCGCGAGGACGGCCGCCGCGCCTGCCTGCGGCGATCGGGGCCCGCCCGGTCTCCGCCCGCCGATACCAGCAGCGTAGATCACGCGGCGGGCGGTCACCGCCACCAGGATGGGGCGGCGCTGGAGAGACGGCCGGGATCGTTCGGGATAAAAATGCGCGGACCTTGAAGCCGGGGCGCAGGCGGCGGCGGGCCAGCCGGGCGGCTATCTTCCCGGCCAGCCGGCGGGCCTGGACGGCGTCGCAGTCCTGCAGGGTGATCATCAGGTCGGTGCCGTGCTCGCCTGGCGCGAGGGTGAACCGGGCGGTCACCGCGGCGACGTCGGCCTGGACGTCCGGGTCTTCGTGCGGCGGCGGGGGCGGCTGGTTCCTGGCGAGGGCCCGCAGCCGCGCGCCTTCCACCACCAGCTGCACCGGGCCGGCCACGTCGATCACCACAGCGTCCGCCGCCTCGGCGAGCGCGGCCGCGCAGACGCTGGACGCGGGCACCGGCACCGGGCGGGCATCCTTACGCCACAGCCTGAGGGTCTCTGTCCCGGTGAACGCGATCACCGCTGTCCGCCCGTCGTTGCCGATCAGCGTGGGCAGCGCCATCTCTGTTTCCTTCTCTGCTTCCTTCTCGGCGCCGGCTTTCGACGCCTTGGTCAGCACCGCGACCACCGGGACGAGCAGCCTGGCGCTCGCGATCGCGGTCAGCGCGTCGTGCTCGCTTCCCGTGCCGCGCGCGCAGGCGTCGAGCGCCGCCGCGACGCCAGGGTCGGCCTGGCCGGTATCCCCTGACGGCCTGCTGATCCGCATGCCTGCGACACTACCGTCGCTCACGGGGCCAAGGGGTAACCAGTGAACTACGTTAAGTAATGATTTCTAGGAAAGATGCACTTTAACTCAGGTATGGGCTATCTCCACGGCAGAATCAGTTGAGCGCACATTGCGGATGTGGGAACCTCGTGAGCTGCTGCGACGTCGAGGCCTCCTGACCAGCCGGGTGTGCGGACCAGGGGTATCGGCGCTAGCGGGAAGGGAGCAGACCGTGGGTTCCGCTGCACGCGAGCCGGCGCAGCCTGCGCGGATACTTCCCGGCACGCCGATGCGGAAGGTCATACCGCCGCGCATGGTCGGCCCGTACATGAGCGGCCAGCGTGGCGTCATCGCCGGGTACGTGCACCGAGTGCGGGACGTGGCACTCCGCAGCCCGGCGGACGCCTACTACCTGCTCGGCCTGGGCTACGAGGGGTCAGACTTCAAGCCCGACATGACCGAGCTGTACTTCCTGTGCTGGCAGGCCAGGGAGATCGACGGATACGTCCCCGTCACGTCGCGCAGTCCCGCCGGCCGAGTCGAGTTCTTCCTTGAACCGATCCAGATACCCGTGGCGACGGCGCTTTGCCGGCTGGCAGAAAGCGGCGAGGAGCCGGTCGCCCGGTATGACGGGCTGGCCTGGCGGCGACCGACGAGGGAGGGGTAAGGCATGCGTTACCGGCTGATGGCGTCCTACCTCGGCGCCTCCTATCAAGCCGCCGTTGGTCCCTCGGACCGCGACGTCACGCTGTTCGCCGCCCCGCCGCCGCCGGAAGAGCACGGCTTCTCCCCGGCGCCCGGCGGCATCTGGCGCAAGCAGGTCAGGCTGGGGGATCTCGACGCCTTGTGGGAGTCCCGCCCGATCGGTTCGTATCACGGCGAGCCGTGCCTCGTGCTCGACGACCTCGGCGACCGGCTGCACATCGTGTACCTGGGCATGGACGAGCGACGCGCCGGGCAGCTCGGGTACTGGCAGGTCGACCGTGGGGTGTTCGAGGTCGTGGTCGCCCGGCAGGAGGTCAGCGACCTAGCGGAGGAACGGCACGAGTTCCCGATCCCGCTGCTGCTTTCCTCGCTGTCGCGCGCGCTGAGCTCCGGCGAGGCGGCCTCGGCCCGGATGCCTGGCGCCGGTTCGGGCCCGGCGCAGCCCGTGGCCGGCGGGAAGCCCGTGGCCGGCGGGCAGCCCGGGATGGCACAGCCCGGGATGGCACAGCCCGGGATGGCACAGCCCGGGATCGGGCTGCCTGGGATCGGCGGGCAGCCGGCGCAGCGGGGTTCGGCACCGAAGGTTCCGGCGCTGCCCGCGCGGGGCGGGCAGGCACCGCTTTCCGCGCCCGCCAAACAGCCAGCCGGGCTGCCGGTGCCCGCCGTTCCGCACGCGCAATCGCAACAAGCGCCGCTCGCACCGCAGGCCCCGCCGCAGATGCAGCCACCCGCGGCCGCCGCATGGCACGGCTCCCCTGTGCCGGACGGCAATGGCGGGTGGTACTACCAGGCCGATGCGCGCGCGGTGCCGGTGCCGCAGAATGGCGCGAGCGCGCTGGCTGGCGAGGTGACGGCCAGCGGTGCCGCCGGCGGGCTGCCTAACGGGTACGGAAACGGCCTGCCGAATGGGTATCCGCCGCCCCCCGAGGCCGCGCAGCCGGCCGGGCCAGGACCATACGGCGCGACCGCCGCGCCGGCGCAGCCGGTCAGTGCGCTGAGCGCGCAGGGGCAGGCAGCTCCGCCCGGCGCCTTCACCGGCGCCGTGCCGCAGTATGCCCCGCCACCGCCACCGCCGCCGCCCGTACAGGCGTTCGCGCCCGCACAGCCAGCGCTCCCGACTCAGCCGCCGCAGCCCGCTCCGTCGCAGCTGCCGACGGCTTCGCAACCCCTTGCGCCCGCACCTGCCACGGCCGTGGAATCGGCACAGCTCACCCCTCAGCAGGCACAGCTCGCCCAGCCGGCACAGCTCCCCGCCCAGCCGGCGCCGCTCCCCGCCCAGCCGGTACAACTCACCCAGCCGTTTCAGCAGCCCCAGCCAATGTCCCTGCCTCAGCCGACGCAGCTGCCACAGTCACTCCAGCAGCCGACGCTGGCACCGCAAGTGCAACAGCCCCTGTCCCCGGAACAGGTCGCTTCCATCCCGCTGGCCCCGCCGGCGCCCCTGACACCGGCGCCACCGACGGCCTGGGTGCCAGTCGCCAGCCCGTTCGCCGAGTCTGCCGCGGTGGACGCGCTCCCGTCGATGCCTCCATCCGGGCTGACGGCCCAGCCCAGCGCGCTGAGCAAGCTGACCGGTGCGGTCAGGGGCCGCCGAGCCGCGCGCAAGCCTCGGCTTGCCATGTCCGCGGTCTTCGCTGACCTGGTTGACATGGCCGACATCCCCAGGTCCGCGTACGCGGTTGATGAGGAGGTCACGGGCGCCATGTGCCTGTTCAAGACCGACGGCGGATACGAGGTGTTCAGCTGCGCCGAAGACGCCCGGCATGAGGTGCGGTTCTTCGAGGACGAGGAGGCGGCGTACTTCTACCTGTTCGGGGTGCTCGCGGCGGAGGCGCTGCGCAACGGCCGCCTGACCCCGCGCCGCGGCTGATCCGGGGTGCACGGCCGCGTGCCCAGGACGCCGGTGCGCCCGATGACCGCGGCACCCGGACACGCCCTAGCCAGCGGTGATCACAGAAGGCAACATTGCAAAAAACTTACGAGCATGCCGGGAATGGCCAGAAACCCGCGCGCGGACCACTAAAGTGCCGCTACAGTCTAAGTCGCCGGCGGGGCTGACGGTCCCCCGCTCCCCAAGCAGCCCCGCCGGCCCGCTCTCCAAAGCAGCGACAGGCGCGCGCTCAAGCCCCGCCAGGCGGGCCCCCCGCCAAGCCCGCAAACCCGCAGCGCAGCACGGGTGGCAAGCATTACCTCGTCCTCCACTCAGAACGCCTTTCTCCTGCATATCCTGTGCCTCGAAATAAGCGGATAATTCTTCCTAACAACGAAAAATTAGGATGGAATTAGAAAAACCGCCGAATCGCGGCGCGCGACCACACGATAGGTTGCAGGTGTGCTCACAGGCCAACATCCGGCGATCGCCCCTGTCGAGGCGCCGGGCATCGCCAGCCTCGCCGTCCGCGACCTGCTCAACGGCTCGCACCAGGCAGGCATGGTACTGGCCGTTGTCCAGGGGACGATCATCGCCGAGTTTCCCGGCGCGCGGCGCGAGCCACGGGTGATCGCGATTTCCGCCCCCGACGCGGTCCGGCTGCCGAATGCGGTGATCGCCAGCATTCCCGCCAGCACCGCGAGGACGATAGCAACCCCGGACGCACAACTCCCAGGCGCTACAAAAGACGCAAAAACGACAAAAGCCATTCGGTCCGCGGTCAGCGCCGGCGGCGGCGCCATCTGCGTCGGCGGGCTGACCGTGCAGGCGCGCCGCTGGTGGGACCCATCCCCGGTGTTCGGCCCGCTGTCGCGGGGCCGGCTCGACCGCGGCGCGGCCGTCCTTTCGCGAGTTTGCAGGCAGGCGGTCCCCGGTCCGGCCCTGGCCGATCATGACGGGCCAAGGATCCTCGCGTCGTGCTGCGCGACCGCAGACCTGGCAGGGGCGGTCGAGCAGGCCGAACGCCTGGTCGGACTCGGCGCGGGCATCGTCCCCGCCGGCGACGGCGTGCTGTGCGGCCTGCTGCTGGCGCTGCGCCTGCTCGGCGGCGCGATCCCTGGCGGCACCCGCGCCGTCTGGCTGGCCGAATGGCTGAGCGCCGCCGTCACAGGCTACGCGTCGGAGCGGACGACTCCGCTGGCCGCGTCGCTGCTGTACTGCGCGTCGCGGGGCCAGGCGCCAGCCGAAGTCGCCGCGGTGCTGCGCGGCGTGGCCGGGGAGGACCCGGTGGAGCCCGCGGCACACAGGCTGCTCACGGCCAGGACCGCCGCCGCCCTCGCCACCGCGGATCTCGCCTGGGGACTTGTGGCAGGGTGCCGCGCCGCGCAGGCCCTGTCCGTATCCTGACCGCATGACAATCCCGGTCACCGGCACCCAGTACGAGATCGAGGCCGGCGAGTACCACGCCACCGTGACCGAGCTTGGCGCGGGGCTGCGGGTACTCGAGCATGGCGGGACGCCTCTCGTGACGACGTTCGACGCCGACGAACTCCCGCCGCACAGCGCCGGGCAACTGCTCACCCCGTGGCCGAACCGCCTGGAGGGCGGCCGCTACGCATTCGGCGGCACGCACCATCAGCTCGCGCTTTCCGAGCCGTCCCGCGGAAACGCGATCCACGGCCTGACCCGCTGGATCCCGTGGACCCGCATAGCGCACTACGGCCACGAGGTGACGTTGGGCAGCGTGCCGCACGGCCAGCAAGGCTACCCGTTCGCCGTGCAGGTCTACGTGACATACCGGCTGCACGCGCAGCACGGCCTGCACGTCACCGTGAGCGCGGCCAACAAGGGCAGCCGCCCGGCTCCCTGGGGCCTCGGCCAGCACCCCTACCTGGCAGTCGCGACCCCCACCGTCGACGACTGCGAGCTGGCGCTGCCGGCTGACCGCTGGCTGCCCGTCGACGAGCGCGGCATCCCCTCGGACGCGACGCGGGACGTGGCGGGGACCGGGTTCGACTTCCGCACCGCGCGCAAGCTCGGTGACACCCGCCTTGACCACGCGTTCACCGGCCTGCGCCGCGAAGCGGACGGCCGTGCCTGGGTCCGGCTCGCAGGCGGCGGCTGGCGGACGGCGCTGTGGGCCGATGCCACGTTCCGCTGGCTGCAGGTGTTCACCGGCGACCCGCTGGAACCGGAGCGCCGCCGGACCGCGCTGGCCGTGGAACCGATGACTTGCCCGCCCAACGCGTTTGTGAGCGGCGATGACCTCGTCGTGCTGCAGCCGGGGGACACGGTCACCTGCCGGTGGGGGATAAGGAATTTTCCTCAGAACGAAGCGCCGTGACTCCAGCCACCCGCGCCAGGTCCTCGGGGGTGTCGACGTCGTACGGGCTGCCCGTGTCGCCGCATTCGATGAGCGTCACAAGCTCGGGGTGGGCGCGCAGGAACGGCCTGGCGCCTGCGTCGCCGGTTGCCAGCTCGAGGACGGACGCCCAGTGCTCCCGCGCGATGAGCACGGGATTGCGCGGCTTCCCGTCGTAGGCGGCCACCGCGACGCCGGCGCCGTCCCGGTACGCGACGATCAGCCTGCGCACCGCCTCGGCTCCTACCAGCGGCTGATCCGCGAGCGCCACCACCGCGGCGCCGATGTCGTCGCCTGCCGCGGCGCCAGCCCCGAGCGCCCCGAGCGCGCGCAGCCCGGCGGCGAGCGAGGACCCCATGCCGGTCCGCCAGTCCGGGTTGTGGACCGCCTCTGCCGCCGGGATCGATACCGGTACGGCGCCGGTCACGACCAGCACGGGATCGGCGCCGCCGTCGCGCAGCAAGGCGACGCCGCGCTCGGCGAGCGTCTGCCCGCCAAGCTGCACGAGCGCCTTGGGCCTGCCGAGCCGAGATCCCTCCCCCGCCGCCAGCAGGATCCCCGCCACCCGCGCCGTCATCGCGGGTACCTCCCGCCGGCCAGCCGCGCCGTCATCGCGGGTACCTCCAGTCAGTCGGCCCTGTGCGCGTCACGCGTCCACGCTACGCCAGGCGGGCCGCCGGGCTAAGCCGCCTGCTCCCCTGTGCCCGGTCAAGCCGCCCGAAGATCCGCAAGGACAACGCGGTATCCCTGCGGGCCTAGACAAGGGCTTACGCGGCCCGCGGCGCCGCCGGCCCGCCCGACCCGGCCTGGCCCGGCCGGGCCCTGCTGCGGCGGGGCTGCGGCGGGGCTGCGGGCTGTTTCCCTGACGTCACTCGAGTCCCGCGAGTGCCACTTTGGACACTTTGTGCGATCCTGGTGGCCAAATTCCCGGCTCCGGCGCGGATAGCGGGATCACGCCCGTACCGGATGCCCGGTCAGCACATGCCGTTCCGGGTCCGCGGTGACCCTCGCGGTATGTTCGGGGTTTGTGCTGGTATAGCAGCAACTGCCGGATCTGCAAACACCCGCACGGGTCGCACATTGACGATCGAGGACACCGTGGAGCTTTGACCGGCAGTTTTGCGAGCGTGTCTGCCAGGCCAGCACACCACGGATCCTCAAACGCTCGCCCCTTCCGCAGGCTGACAATTGAGGACACTGTAATCATCTGATGTGGCGCTTGTGAGGACACATCGCCTGTCCGCCAGCCGCGCGTCCGTCCAGGAGCACTCGATCTTGCGGTCGTTGCCGAGGGGCGCTCCGCGATACCGGGACTATGGTGCTATACGGCGTATCGGGGGTCCTGGACGAATATTCTGCCTACGGGGCTGACATGGCGCACTGGTAAGCCTTTACGCTGCAGTTGGCGGGCACGCGTCGCTACGCCGCTTGCCTGGCAACACCCGCGTCTCCCGGACGTCCAACGGAATCCGGGACGATGGTTCCTTGCCAAGTCCGTAGACTCAGCGCGTGCGGATAACGTCACTGTCTGGAGCGGGCGTGCTGTCCTTCGACCGGTTCGCGCTGGACCTTAGTGAGCAGGTCACGTTCGTCGTAGGGCCGAACGGTGCGGGCAAGAGTAATATGACCCGTCTGCTGGCCATCTGCTTGCGCGCCGTCGAGAGCGCTGACGGGGGCGCTGGCGATGTGGACCGACTGCTGGCCGCGTTCCTCGCGGCGCGTCATGCCGGTTCGCAGGCGGCGGGCCTAGAGGCCCGCGTCGCCGTGCGGCTGACAAGCCCCGCTGAGCGGGAGTTGGTGACCGAGTTCGTCCGGGGCATGGTCACGGGCGCGATAACCGCCCGTCGGCAGGTCCCGAATATCGCCGAGATCGACGCGTGGGCCGAGGCGGAGATCACCGAGGACAAGCTGCTGCCGCTCATGGAAGGCGAGATCGTCACCAGCCACCCGGGAACGCAAGATGGCCGGTGGCAGTGCGCCTACGAGTTCACCGCGCTCAGCCACGACCAGGCCGAGCACAGGTATCGGTGGGTATTGCTGGGCCTGCAGTCGGGTGCCATATTCGACGCGGACGCCCTTACCGCCGACCAGGGCAGCGACGTAGCCACCCGCATCACGGGAAGCTCCACCCCGCCGCCCAGTCCAAAAATCCCCGTTCCGGGCGGCTTCCAGCTCCTCGACCTGCTTCCGAAGCCCGACCTGTCCACGATGAGCTGCACCTTTGACCTGTCAGCCAGGCCGTCAGGATCACAGCGGCGCTTCGCGGAAATGACCGGGCTGCCGCTGATAGCCCCTGGCGGCGGCCGGATGGTGAGCCTGGCCACCGTGCTGCGGCTCATGTTCCGCCAGGCCCTGGTACAGACCAGCGACACCAGGCTGTTGCCGTCGGGCGGGGTCAGCTGGTCCTCATCGGAGCTGGCCCTGAACGGCGGCGCCGAGGCACGGCTGCCGGAACTCCTGCTGCGGCTGAAGAACGGAGACCCCTCCGATCGCGCACGCTACCAGCGGATCAGGAGCCTGTTCACCGAGTTCACTCAAGGACGGGCATGCGAGGTCCGCTTGATCCAGATCCAGCAGCCGGCCCAGGACGGGCAGGGAAGCACCACCGTCCAGGTGCCTGCAATCTGGGTCACCGTCAACTCCAGCACCAGGCCCGGAGATCTCGATCCCGAGGTACCGATCGAGTTCGCCGGCGCTGGCGCGTGGGAGGCCCTCGTCTTGGCGTCGGTGCTCGGCGAACCCTCCGCGTCGGTCGTCGTACTGGACGAACCGGCGGTGGGACTGCACCCCAGCCTGCAGCGCCAGGTCGGCGCACACCTGCTTAGCGCGCCCGCCCAGTTCCTGCTGATCACCCACTCGGCGGAACTGCTGCCCCTCCGCGACGCGTCCCGGGTCCAACTTGTCCGGCTGGACCGAGATGAGAAGAACGCCACGAGGGCGTGGCCGGTCGATGAGGCTTGCCGGGTCAAGATGGCCCGGAAACTGGCGGCCAAGGGTAACGAACGGCTCCCGTTCGCCTGGCGCGCCATCTTGTGCGAGGGTCAAGACGACGTCGAGGCGATCTTGACGCTCGCCGAGCGCATGAGCATCGACCTGCGGCGGCGCAACATCGCGGTGACCGACTGCGGCAGCCGCGACAACCTGCCCGACTACGTGTGGTTCTGCGCGGAACTCGGCCTGAAGTACCTGGCTGTCATGGACGCCGACTCGTCTAAACCGGACGCCCTGGCGAAGGCGCAAGCGGTACGCGAGGCGGTCCGCACGCGCCAAGGCGGAGAGCTGACCGAGTTCCCGGAGAACCTGGAGACAACGTTCGGCGTCACCAAACAGAAGCCATCCCTCGTCCCCGCCGCGGTCCGGAGACTGCCCTTCACTGGAGACAACCCAGACCCGGCACAAGTTCCCTCCGAGGTCGTCGTACTTGCAGAAGCAATCCGCCGCCTCACGAGTTAGCCTGCATGCCACGGGACCGCGAAAATAGCCACAGAGATCGACTCATTACCGGCAGGGGCCTTGCCAGAAACTCCACCCAGGCGGGAGCCGCGGACGCGCGCGAGAGTTCCCAGCCCTAACGAGAAGTTCGGTCCGCTTGCTGGCCACGTCAGGAAAGGCCGCATCTACCGGTCGCCGCTCTCGGCGACCGGAGTCCTGCATCTCGGGGACTGGGTCCGGGACGACCTACCGGACCTGCTGTGGCCGGTCTTGGTTCTGTCTGAACTCGGGACTGCTGAAGGCCACCGGTTCCTGCGCTGGCAGAAGGCAGTGCAGGCCGACCTCGCCGGGAAGGCCGAACCCGTATTCCTTGCCGAGTGCCTTGACGGAAGGTTGACAAGCCTCGACCGGCTGGCGGCCCAGATCCCGGAAGCGATGGCCTCCGCCAGAAGGCGGGCCAAGGAAGCTGGCCTGCTTCCCGAGGCCGTAGCAGTCGCGCTCGATTCCTACCCGCTCCGCCCCGCCGCATCGCTAACAGGCCGAGAGGCAGCCCCTCCCGAACAGAACCAGATCGACTTTCTCGCCCGGGCGGTCCTAGAGGTGCTCTCGGACGGACACCGTGAGGCCGTCATCAAGTGCCTCTGGATCTGGAGCGCCGTCCAGGCGGGCACCTTCAGGTCCGACGCCGAGACGATCGAGCTGCTCAGGACATATCCGTCGGCCCCCGGGACACGCGCCCGTGCCGACTCGGCCGTACGAGCTATGTGGGGCGCCCGCAGGAAGTTGGTACTACACGCGGACCAAGACCGCTTCGCGGACGCGATCAAGTGGGCCAGGGTGTTCTGGGGGGCCAACTCCATGTTCACGCGCTGCTTGAGGCAAAGCGAGACTCAGGCTGGCGCGCACGATCACGAGGAGGACACGGCAGTGACAGAAGAGTCGGTGCGAAAGGAATCTCCTGGTCCTGGCACCATGCCAGGAGATGGTGCCCATCTTCGCCGACTCGCGATGGACCTGCTGTCCAGCTACGTGGAGGCGCTCGAGACGTCGCCTTCCCGCTTGTACGACCACGAACAGCAGGAGGTCATATCCGGGTTGGTCGCCCGCGCAGGACGCGACGTGATCGCAGCGCTTGGTGCTCCTGATCTGTGGTGCATGGAGCACGGCGCGTACATCACTCGGATGCTCGTGGAGGTGCGCATCTACATTATGTGGATGGCGCAGCAGGACCCGTCGATCTACCGCGCCTTCCAAGACTACGGGGCCGGAAAGGCCAAGCTGTACGCGCGGATCCTGGACGAACTGCCCTCCGAGGCGCGGCAACCTGACTTCGAGGCCGCGGTGGAGGAACTGAAGGCGCTCAGCCGCAACAGCGAGGTGCTCGACGAGCGCATCGTCGATACCAGAGACTCCTTCGCGGCTGGGAAGTCGATCCGGGCGATGGCCGAAGAGTGTGGACTCCTCGACCTCTACCGGCAGGTGTACTACATGGCCAGCGGCGTCTCGCACTCGGAGTGGTGGTCTGTCGAGAAGCACGCGATGGAGCGGTGCCTCAACGTCCTGCACGGAGGACACCTAATCCCTGGCCTGTCCCTCAATACCGGCGGGAACACGGAGTTCGCGGCTACCTGGGTAGACCACCTCTACGCTCTGATCCGTGTCAGCCTCCGGATCCTGGGGACTGAAGAGGGCGCGGTGGAGAACTCGTTCGCCTGGCTCGAGAACGGAAAGGGTGAAGACGCCAAAGGGGTGCCAGCAGGCACAGCCGACTGACACGCCTCGATCGAGCGGGCTAGCTCTCCCTAGTTCCTGGCCTCGCCACGAGCCACTAGAACCTACCTAAAGCCGTTCGCTTGTTCGATCCGCCTGCGCTAACCTTCGGAGTCATGACGGCAGCTGACAAGGCTCTAGAGCAGCTTGACCTCTTGATCGGGGAGTACGACAGACTGAAGGCGCGGTCGAGGTACGAGGACCTGTCGGACCTGAAGCCCGAGGCCCCGAAACTGACGACCCGGCTCGAAGCTGCCCTCGATCGTCTGACGTCACCCGGAAGCGTCTACGCCAAGTCGGTTGACTCGGTTAGAGCTAGGGCCTGGCACCTCAAGCTGCCTGAGTTGAGGGCGATCGCCGATGCGCTTCGCGACGACATCGCCGCCGGCTGGCTGACGCCGGTCGTCGAGCTGGCCCACGCCGACACTTACGCCGGATACCTGGAGATGGCGGCTGGTCTAAACGAGCAAGGGTACAAGGACCCGGCCGCCGTTATCGCGGGCACGTCTCTTGAGGTCCACATGAAGGCGCTGGCGACGAAGCACGGCATAAGCGTCCAACTGCCGAGCGGCGCCACGAAGAAAACGGACGGAGTGAACGCCGATCTGAAGGCGGCCGGGGTCTACAACGGTCTGGACGCCAAACAGGTGACGGCCTGGCTGGCGATCCGCAACGCTGCCGCCCACGGGAACTATGGCGACTATGACGAGGCAGCCGTTAAGGCGATGATCGAAGGCGTCGGCAACTTCACGGACAAGTACCCGGCATAGCTGTTACGGCTACGCGACCGCGAGTCGTTGCTTTCGGTGAACCTTCGCGATGTGGAAGGGCAGCCGTAGGTGCTTGTGGTTGCCCTCAATCCACGAGCGCTGGTCGTCGCTGAGCTTGTCACTGCTGGACTTCACCTCAACAAACTCAACGTCCACGCGGCCGTCAGGCCCTTCGCGCCATGAGGCGAGGTCCGGCCAACCCAAGTAGCGGCTCCAATAGTCCTCGGCCAGGTAGCGCATAATCTGCTTGATGCGTTGTGGGCCAAGAACCTCGATCAGCGTTCGGCCCCGTTCTTGGTCTTCGTCCGTGTATGCCCACAGGTATTGCCGCAGGGCCCGCGACGGTCCTTGCCAGTAGTTGTAGGCCCACAGCATGTCGTCTATATCGTCTGGAAGCGTGTCGATGTGAGCTTGAAGCGCCCCACCACGCCGAACTGCATGGGCAGGGCTTCCGAAGTCGTGCGGTAGCAGCGTCCAGATCATGCCGCGTTCGTCGGCTCCTACGCCGTCCCGTCCGCCGAACCCCGATGGCCGTAGCCTCGAATCACTCGGTGACTGAACCCACAGCCACATAAGGCTGCCGTAGAGAGCCTGGAAGGGCCGACTCTCGCAGAACATGACTTCCCGGCCTTCACTGCGGATCCTTTGAGCGACGAACTCCTCAACCTGCACCGCAGCGGCTGGATCGGTGGCGTTGAGCGGGAGGACCAGCACATGACCGGGTGATGGGACGAGGTAGCAAGCGTCAATCTCCTCGACGACCACCTCGCACGACTTGATAACGTCTGCGTCCGACGGCTGCGTAAAGTCATACCGAGGATTCTCCTCGTGTATTTTCTTCCATCGGTCGATCACCGCGGCTTGGATAGCTTTATAGGCTTCAGCGTGCTCCCGGCGGTAGTACAGGAGCCGCGGCCTGCCATCATCCCCAAATAGGGGCACGTCATTTGTGCGGCACCAGGCTAGAAGCTCGAGCTGCGTTTCCTTCCAGATTTCGTGCCAGTAGTAACGCTGGATTTTGCTCGAAGCTCCGCGATGCGCCGCCCTCGGATAAGCCGGGGGAACTTCGCCTCGGCATTCGTGGCAGAGACCCGGCACCAGCGGATGAGTTACCAGCACTTCGTCGTGCGTCCGCTGGTCACGACCACGCCCAGCCTGGTAGGGGGATACATAGATGGCAATATCTTCGTCGCAAGCACAAGTCATGACGGCACTGCAGTCGGTGCAGACGTATTTACGGAGCGATTCCCACGGACTTAGAAAAGTCCGATTGCGGTGCTCACACACCACCCCATTGTCAGCGCCCACCAAGACCTCGCCGTTATCGGACTCCAATCAGCATGGCCGCATTATAGAGCAAGATCACGAGCATGATCGAACGGATTTATCTGACCCGGCAGGAACCGGAAATCGTTCGCGCCACCTTGCCCGGACCATAGGCGGTCCGGCTGGCCGTGTCCGCCGGCAGGTAAGCCGGGCGCAGCTCCCGCGCCCGGTCCCTCAAAACCCGTCAGCCCTCGCTCCCAGCCGACCCGCTCCGCGATCACCGTCGCCGACATCGCCGGATACGCCGCCAGAAGCTCACGGATCCGCGACTCAAACACGTCAGCGCGGCAGCGGAGGTACGCACTTTCTTGCAATGGGTGCAAGCGGTTAGCTTTGCGCGCGTCCACGGGCACGATCGCGGGCCCTTTGGCGTAGTCTCGCGCCTATTTCCTCGTGG
The DNA here is from genome assembly GCA_030038035.1 of Trebonia sp. The sequence goes on along the minus strand of JASHPP010000632.1, from coordinate 6,098 downwards.
ATAGTCGTTGAGGTCTCGGCGGAGGTCTCGACGGATACGACAAGGGCGTAGCGGACCGTCTTCCCGGCTCGTAGTCGTTGGGCGTCGTCCATGCACTCGATGTGAATGGGGAAGGTCTCAGCATCTCCGAACACCATTGCCCGCGTTCCATCGATGATCTCCTGCTGGAGACTACCCCGCCTGACGCTATTGTGTTCGGCGTCTATCCGCTCTCCAGCGGCAAGGTTGGTGTCGGGGGTGGCGAAGTAAACCTTGGCATTGCGGTATCGCGTGAGGCGGCCGATAGTAGGGGCCATGTAGGCGAGGGTGATTGTGAAACGGTGCCATTCCGCGCGGGACCTGAGCGACGGCGGCAACGGGAACTCGTAGGTGTGGCGTTCGTTGCGAGCGATATGGCCTCCGGCGACGAGGACGGCCCGGTTCGTCGCGGCTGTCCCAAGCCGTGCCGTGTCGAGGCCTCCGTACCCCAGAAGCGCGGTGAGGTGGCGACGTGCCTGCTGGTTGTCGAGGCCGAGTTCTTGGCGAAGCCTGGCTCCCCACTGGCCCCAGTCGCTGGCGTGTGCTAGGAGCGCTCGAACGAGTAGGGGATGATACTGAGCGTCCGGAAGCGGCGCGTCGTCGGAGTCGGAAGCTTTGGCATCGAGGATGTCGAACAGGTGACTAGCCTCGCGGCTGACCAATGCAGTGGCGTTGCTTGTGCCCGTGGTAAAGACACTGGTGTTGGTTGCGCCCGCTCTTCCTGGAGCGGCGACCTGGAGGCCAGGCCCGGTCGCTTCAGTGCGTGCGAGCGCGACGCTGACAACATTGCTTCCCGGCTGGAGGACGGGGCGGGTGTAGAGTGCTCGGCCTCCGATGTGGTGAAGGTCTGGTTTGACCGAGCGATCCACACCAGGACCAGTGGCGCTGTAGTGGGCGGGCGCGCCGGGGTCCGTGATGTCCCATACAGTGCCCGGCAGATCGACGTCGCCGAGCCCGTCATCGTGGGTCGCTCCGACGGTCAGGGCGTTGATGGCGTCGCCTGGAGGCAGAATGCCCCGGAGGAGGGCCGCATCGTAAACAGCGCGAGTCACCGCCGAGCGCGCGGCAGTCGCGTCGTCTGCCACCTCGGCGGGGATCGTTATTTCATAAGAGTGGTTGCCGGCGCTGACGACGAACAGCAGGTTGTACGAGTAGGCCAGCCAGTCGAGCAGGCGACCTACCGGACTCATCCTCCGTACGAGCGCTCGGGCCTGCGCGCCGATCGAGAGGTTAACGATTCGGACGCTGGGAGCGATCGGGTCTGAGCCCCCCTCTCCCTCCACCAGTCGCTTGACGGCTCGGTGAAGCAGGTCGGTGAACAGCCGATTCGGGAGGACCTGCTCGTATCCGCTGGCGAACTCATGGGGACGCATGATGGGCCGTACATACAGGGGTCGGTCCAGCGGTTCGCCGCGGGCAGATAGGTCGCCGTGGATGATGAGAGACGCCATCGCGGTTCCATGGTTCCGCGAATACACCGGGTAGTCCTCGGCCAGCCCGTCGGGGTCGTCTATCGCCAGCCTGCCCGCCAGGGCGTCATGGTTCGCGAGCGGCAAGCCGTCCAGCAGTGCGATTCGAGGAAGCCCGTCCACTCGCTCCCCGTGAGGCAGTCGTACCTCCGTGACGGGTTCAAGCGTGGGCGGCGCGACGCTCATCGGTATGAACGGGCTGACGAACATGACCTCATCAGTCGTGAGCAACCGGATAGACCCCGCTCCGCTGCTAAGGACAGACTGGACCTGCTGGATGGGCAGTTCCGCCAGGAGCGCGTGATAACCGATGTCACCAATCTGGGAGCGGTCGAGAATACGCCCGCCGCTGTCGCCGACGATCCGCTCCACGCGTGACTCAGCCTCCGTGCGCTGTCCCGCATCGTGGCGGTACCACAGCTCGACTTCGACCGTAACGAAGCTGACCGACTGGCCGACGACATCAAGGGTTTCCTGCCAGCGATCCCGCAGCCCGGTTTGCCGGATGCGGTCCTCCGGTCCCCACCGGCGGATCGCGGACAACTGCTCGAATGCCGTCTTGAACTTCCCCAAACCGTGCCGGAAGGTCACAGACTGGTCCTGCTGCCAAAGGTCGAATAGCCGCATCAGCTCATCGATCGCCCGGGCATTTGTCATGACCAGGTACAGCGAGTGCGGTACCGTGCTATCGGTGCGACCTCTGCCCCGTTCGGTCATGTAGAAGTCGTCATCAGGGTCAGCGCGATCGCCGATCAGTTCGGACAGGAACTCCAAGCCGTCGATCTGGTCGATCGCGTTACAGAAATCCTTAATGCTGCCGACGAGGTCAAACACAACAACCAAGGCGGGGTCCACCTCGTCGGGTGTGTCAGTTGCCAGCCTTGCCCGTTCTGCGTCGAACGCCGCAGCCAGCTCGCGGAACTCGGGCGTCAGCCGCTCTCCCTGACGCCCGGCGGTTGGTCTCGATAGGCGCGGCATGTCGCGTGAAGGCTGCGCGGGACGGCTGCCGACCACGGGCGGGCCAAAGGCCAGGAGCGGCCGGCTCTCCTCGGTCACTCTGCCGCCTGACCGCGCCAGTGTTCCAGGCGCTCCTGAACGATCCTCCGCGGATTGCTGTCCGGCAACTCCAGCACCGCCCGGCGGCGCACATCGAGCGCAAACTCTTCCAGCTCGGCAAAGCTCGCCCCAGCCAGTTTGTCAGCCAGGGTTCGTGGAGCGAAGCCAAGGTCGCCGCCCAATCGCGCGGCGAGCCGCTCCAGGAATTGAGTGGCTTGAGCGCGGCTGGGGGGCTCGAGTTCGGCACGAATTTGGAAGCGTCGCCACGCAGCCCGATCCAGCAGTTCGCCGTGATTAGTCGCGCCCACGAGGATCACATGAGCCGGGAGTTTGTCGATCTGGAGCAGCAGCGTCGAGACGACACGCTTGATTTCGCCGGTCTCGTGCTCGTCCGACCGCTCCTTGGCGACGGTGTCGAGTTCATCGAAGAACAGAACACAGCGGCGGGTACGAGCGAACTCGAAGGCGTTGTCGAGCCGTGCAGCGGTTTCGCCCAGGAAGCTGGAGACTACACCCTCGTAGCGGATCACATAGAAAGGCAGCATCAACTCAGAGGCGATGGCCTCCGCAACGCTCGTCTTCCCGTTACCAGGCGGTCCAGACAGCAGCAGTCGGTTACGCGGTTCGATCCCGTAGCTTCGCAACAGGTCCGCGCGCTTCTGCTCCTCGATCAGCTCTGCGACTACCCGCCGCGGAACCGCTGCGAGTTCGAGGTCCCCCAGTCGACGGTTCGGTACGACTTCCTGTACCAGGTCACGAAGGGCCGCAGCCCGGTCATCGCGGACTGTGCCCTGCCCCGTCGTGGTGATCAGCTCAGACAGCCGGTCAGCGAGCAGATGATGCTGGTTGGCACGCTCCTCGGCGATCACTGCCTCTACGAGGACACGAAAGCGAGCCCGGTCGCCACGGCGCTCGGCCTCCACGAGGTCGAGAAGAAGGTCTGCGCGCGCCATCTCCCGCCTCCCTGAGTCGCATACTGTCTTCTGCCGTAATTCTAGTCGTTGGAGGCCTTGAGAATACTGAGCCCCGCCGACACCATGGACGTCCACGACTGAACGCCCCGGCAGAGCGCATGACCTCCGGCCGAGTGATGCACCGAGCGCGAGGCGGCCTGCTACTCAGAGTCTTCCGGTATGAACTCAGCGGAGATAGGCCCCGGGCTTATTGCCAGTCTTCCATGAACATAGCCCCGCCGCGCTCCAGTACTCAGAGAGAAGGGAGCGACCTTCAGGGCCAGAGATATGCGAAAAGCAATATGTGACGTGCCAGTGCCTACACGTCAGCGGTCCGTCTGACCCGCCGCTTTCGATAGGACTCCCCGAGTAGCCGGCGTAATTCCCGAGATCCTGGACGCACCCAAGTTGCATTGCTTCGATGGAGTCCCCGCCCTCACACTTGTACGCGATAGGCACAGCGTCAACAGTCCCGCTAAGGAATGCATGGCTGAGGCTCGGCCGGTACGGGTTCCGCCACGCCTCCCCTACCCTTGCCCGGTCCGCACGCGGGATGATGGGACCGATACCGGACCTGGGAACGTCGATCAAAGCCAAGTCAGCTGTAGGGGAACACCTGTGCACCCGCCCAGGCAGTACGTCGCCGGTCTCGAATTCAACCTCAACGTCCTCGACCTTCAGGACATCGCCCCCTAGATGAGTGATTCCTTATGGGTTCAGTTGTCGAAGGCGATCAGCGATCGTTTGACGGGTTCGCCGGTGGTCCAGTTGTGCCAGATGCAGGCGGCCATGGCCAGCAGCCGCTGGGTGACCCGGGCATACAGGCCCTCGGTGGTGCGGCCGAGTAATTGTCAATACCTGTGGATCAAGATCTTTAGGCGGCTTCCGGCTGGGCCGCCTCGGTTGCCTCCTCCTCGGGCCGTTCGACGAGCTTGCCGTTGACGAAGGCCGACCCGGCGCGGACGAGCGCGACCAGGTGAGGTGCGTTGACCATCCGCCAGCGGCGCTGCGCGGACTCGATCAGCTTGAACGCCATCGCCAGCCCGGCTGCCTTCGACCCGTGGCCCCTGGTGACCTTCGTCCGCAGCCTGACGGTGGCGAAGGTCGACTCGATCGGGTTGGTGGTGCGCAGGTGGATCCAGTGCTCGGCGGGGTAGTCGTAGAACGCCAGCAGTTCCTCCTCATCCTCGGTGATCTTGGCCGCGGCCTTGGGGAACTTCGCGCCGTAGGCGGCCTCGAACTTCTTCACCGCGGCCCGGGCGTGGTCCTTGTCCTCGGCGTTCCAGATCTCGGCCAGGGCCTTCTTCGCCCCCGGATGCGCGGACTTCGGCAGCGCCCCGAGCACGTTCGCGATCTTGTGGAACCAGCACCGCTGGCTCCTGGCCTGCGGGAACACCTCGCGGACCGCCGTCCAGAACCCCAGCGCCCCGTCGCCGACGGCCAGCACCGGGGCGCGCATTCCCCGCCGGGCGCAATCGCGCAGCAGGTCAGCCCACGACTGCGCCGGCTCCCGGTAGCCGTCAGCCAGGGCGACCAGCTCCTTGCGCCCGTCGGCGCGCACCCCGATCATCACCAGCAGGCACAGCTTGCCCTCGCCCAGCCGGATGCCCAGGTGGATCCCGTCCACCCACAGGTACACGTAGTCCGCGCCGGACAGGTCCCGGGCCATGAACGCCGCGGCCTCGGCCGTCCACGTCCCGGTCAGCTTCGTGACCACAGATGACGACAGCCCGGCGCTGCTGCCCGGGAACTGGCCCAGCGCGGGCACGAAGTCACCTGAGGACAGGCCGTGCAGGTACAGCAGCGGCAGCACCTCGCTGACCTGCGGGGTCTTGCGCGCCCACGGCGGCAAGATCGCCGAGCCGAACCGCATCCGCTCGCCCGTGGCCGGGTCGGTACGCTTGTCGTTCACCCGCGGCGCGGTGACCTCCACCGCCCCGGCGCTGGTCACCACGGTACGGGTCCCGGCGGTGCCGTTGCGCACCACCATCCGCCGGCCGTTCTCATCGCGCAGCCCGGCGAACTGATCGATATAGGCGGCGACCTCGGCCTGCAGCGCCGCGGCCAGCATCTGCCGGGCGCCGTCCCGCACGATCTGGTCGATCAGCGACGACGGCTGCCCGTCAGCCGGCAGCGCGCCAGCCACGTCGGGGACTACTGTGAGCATGGGTGTACCTTCCCGGCCCGGCGTTCCAGCGCCGGCCATTGCTTGAGACCTCTACGACTCGGTCACCGGGAAGGTACACCCTCCTTCGCTCGCGCCCTTCCCGGCAGATCCACAGGTTTCAAGCATTGCTCGGCCGCTGCCGGCCGAATACCCTGCGGGCGGTCGCCTTCGACCTGAAGACGTTCTTCACGGTGATAGGAAAGGGTCCGCTGGAGGTTGCCGCGGCGGATGTGTTCGAGTTCCTGGCCGACCAGCGGGGGACCGGACGGTGGTGCGGCTGGCGGACCGGGAGCCGGGGCTGTCGGCGCGGACGATCGCGCGCCGCCTGTCGTCGGTGTCGGGGCTGTATGCGTACCTGGTCGCCCGGGGCGACACGCCGGTGCAGGCGAACCCGGTGCCGCGCGGCCTGCTGACCCGGCGGCAGGGCGGGTCGCG
>JASHPP010000631.1 GCA_030038035.1 Trebonia sp. | reverse complement strand
TGGAATTCGGCGAGCATCGCGTCGGCTCGGTCGAGCTGGTCGCAGGCGGCGGCGAAGTTCTCGCCGATCGGGCCGAGTTCGGTGCCGCGGTTATTGCAGTATCTCAGGAGCCTGGCGGCTTCGGGTTGATCCGGGTGGGTGCCGGAGCGTGCATGGCGGCGCAGCTGGACCTTGAGTTCCTGGCTGACAGCTCCGGTCTGGACGAAGCGGACCAGGCCACGGGCGAAGTCTTGTTCTTGCGGGCGGGCGGCCAGCCAGATGGCCAGCCGCCGGGCGGTGAGGTGGTCGACGATGGTGCCGCGGCTGTCGGCAGCGGCGAAGCCGTCGTCGATCAGGCGCTCGTAAAGGGGCAGGTCCGGTAGGGGACCGCACTCGGGCGGACGATAGCCGGGTCCCTGTACAGGTCCTACGCCGTTGCCGGTCGTGCTCATGAGCTATGCGGCATTTCCGCTGGATGCGAGCGCGCAGGCTGGCTGCGGTTTGCCAAGGGATGGCCCTCACCGGTCAGGGCGGCCAGTGCGGTTGCTATCTCGGGGAGGCCAGCCCGGATGTAGGTTGCCATGGCCTTTCCTCCTCGGCCGTGGTCCTCGTGGCCGGCGTAGGCCTGGGCAGTCGCGAAGCCGAAGTTGCGCTCGACCCAGGTCAAGGTCGTGTGCCGGATCCAGTGCGTGCTGACCTGTTGCGTTGCGACCCACGGGAGGTGGCGTCCCAGGCGCTGCCAGAGGTAGTCGTAGCGCCGGGAGGTGATCGGCCTGCCGTTTGCGTACCGCAGCACGCGGCGGCCTGGGGCGAGTCCGCCTCGGCTTTCCCCATGGGCGAGCAGATGCGACATCAAGGTGGGTGACACGGGCTGCCACCGCACCGTCTCGCCTTTCTCGTGCAACCAGCGGGCCTGAACTACCACTCACACCTGACCTGCTCGAAGTCGCGGCGGCATCGCAGACAGCAATCTCGGCGTCTGCATTGATTTCCGAAAGGCACGCCACGTACTTCGGCTTTGATCCGGAGCCATACACACGGAAGAGCCGTCAGCGTCGAATGATGCTAGACACCCTGATGCGAGAGCAGGCCGTGCGACAGGCGGCGAATCCGGCGCCCCTGATCGATGCCAAGCCCTAAGCTGACTGCGTCCCCTCAAGGTGCAGGGCGCGATGTTCGCCCGGATGGCTGCCTGCTCGTCCGGAAATCCTCTCCCGCCGTGCGTCGACTGTGACTATGCACCCTGTCAGGTGACGACATAGGGAGCGACGTTGCCAGAGCAAGGAACGTAACGGTTCTCGGCTCGCATTTCCAGCGCATGCCCGCCGACGTGCGCCGACACCCTGTGCTCACTGGTCAGCTCGACAGTGCTTGGCTGCTGCCCGTGGCCGTACTCGCGGGACTCGATCTTGTCACGGATGATGCGGGCGAGCTTGACGTACTGGGACAAGTAACGGGCGAGTGCGCACTCAGACCGCCCAAGAGCAGGTCTCAGGGAGCCATTCTGGGAGCGCGGTTCTCGCGACTATGGTTCGCAAACTAACCCAGGCTGGCGCCTCTCGACTTGCTCGCCTCGGAGATGACCTCGTCGAGGTTGTCGCCAAGCCGGTACCAGAACTGGCACCTTCGAACCTCGACAGCCTTCACGCCGGGCCCCACCGTAATCGTCGCCGGTCCCTTGACGAGGCCGTTATTCACGATGTCATTCGTGTTCGTGGACCTTAGCAAAGCAAAGTACCCGCGCTCAGATGCAGGCCCAGCTGTCCGGTACACGCCCGGCATGATGTCAAGCCCGACGACGAACAGCCCATCACCACCGAACCCAGTAGGCATGTCAGCTGCTGGCTCCCTGACAGCGGTACTGCTGTTTTCATGGTCCCGGTTCGCCTTGCGCGTCGCAAGATCGCGGTTCGCTTGTGATTCGTTCTGTGCCCGAAGCTCAGCTCGATATTTTTGCCACTGCACCGGGTCGTCCGCAAGCTCTCTTTTAGCCAGTGCCCGCTCGGCTGGTGGGAGACTAGCATCAGCAGCACGCAAATAAGCGGGGCGATCTGCTGCGGCTGCCCTCGGCGCCGTGGTCACGGGCGGCACAGACTTGGAAGGTGTCGGCTCATGGGCCGCTACGCGCTTAGCCGCACGTGCTTCGTAGACAGCCTTTGCATCGGCGGACCTGATCTCCCCGTACGCCTCAAGCTCCAACTCGGCGGTTTTGAGCAGGCGCTCCTCCGGTGTCATTCGCCTCCAGGCCCGTCGTGGTGACATTGCCGCTAGCTTGGCGGCGCGCTTGGCCGCTTTGGCCTTCTCGGCTTCGGCCTGAGCTGCGGCCCGCCGAGCCGCCGCTGCTCTCTCGGCAGCGATCTTTCGGGCCTGCGCGGCTGCACGCTCCTCTTCTCGCTGCTTTGCCAGCGCAGCTGCCCGTGCGGCTTGAGCAGCGGCCCGGTTCCATTCCATCTCAGCCATTCGGCGGGTCGCGGAGGAGTTCGCACAAGTGACCGCGGCGGTCAACGTCCTGTGGTTGTGCTCGCATTGATAGACTTGGCCCTTTGGGCCGACTAGCCTCCCGTGATAACTCATGCTGATGTCCCAATTCCCGCCCCAATGTGATTCCGAGGTGCGCGCAGTGTCGCCCTGTCTAGTGCCGCATCAGGCTACGTTTGCCTTGTCGACGATGCGGCGGAGTCGTTCGTCGTAGGCGTGGTTGTTGCGCCAGATGATGTACCGGCGGATCATGCTGGCCTGCTCGGCGTGGCTGGCGTGGTCGGTGCCGTCGAGCGCGAAGTAGCGCAACGCCGTGAACTGCGCCTCTATTAACCGGCCCTGTGGGATATAGGCCGCTATGTCCGGTTCAGGTTACCGGGTGAGCCGCTTGAGGTGGCCCTGGATGCTGGCGATGACGCGTGCGTGCCGGGCGACCTCAGCGTGCCAGCCGCGTGCGGTGGCGTCGTCGCGGAGCGCGGTGACGTCGGCTAGCTGGGCTTGGAGCTGCGGGATGAACTCGGGGGCGGTGACGTAGTTGTCGCATTGCTCGCAGATGTTGGCGTAGGGGCAGGCGTCGGCGGCCAGCTGGCGGGAGCAGTAGCCGTGCGCGACCCGGGTCTTGAGCATCTCGGCGCGCAGCCATTCGATCCGGCCGGGGATGATGGGCTGCCCGGCCGGGGCGATGGCAAGCGTCAGCCGGGACCGGGCCTTGCTCATCGCCTCTTCGTAGGCGGTGCGGACAGCCGGGGCGGCCAGCGCGGCGTATCGCAGGGTCATCTCGGTGGTGACGTGGCCGAGCAGGGCCATCAGCGCCTGCAATGACATGCCCGAGTTGATCAGGCTTGTGGCATATGTGTGTCTGAGCTGGTGCGGCGTGACGTGCATGGTCTGCCCGTCGCGGCCGCGCAGTCCGGCGGCGGCCGCGGCGTCATCGAGCCCGCGTCGCAGCCGGAAGGCGGTCAGGCGGCGGCCCCGCTCGGTGAACAGGAAATCGGCGGGACGGTTCAGCCGGGGATGCGGCAGCGCCCGCTGCGGGCCGCGGCGGGTCATCCATTCATCCAGGGCGGCCAGGGCGGGCTCATCCAGCGGCACGGTCCGCTCGGTGGCGAGCTTGCCGAGGGGGACCTTCAGCCAGCTGCCGTGGCTGGCGGAGTCCCAGATGCAGTCCAGCTCGAGGTCGAGCAGCTCGCCTAGGCGGATGCCGGTGCCGCGCAGCACGGTCAGCCCGGTGCGGGCGAACGGGTCGGCCAGCTCGCTGATGGCCGACATCAGGTCCCGGTCGGCGTCTGGTGGCAGGGCGCGGGGCAGTGGCCGGTCCAGCCGGGGGATGTCAGTGGGGAACAGCAGCCGCCGCGGCGGCCGCTCGGCCCAGCCCCACAAGGCCAGGTCATCGAGGAAGCAGCGCAGGTCGATGACGGTCCGCTTGCTGACCACCGCGGAGACGGGCTGGTCGCGGGCGACCCGGCCCCGCCAGGGCCGCTTGTGGTTCCAGCCCAGGAACCCCTCGATGTGCTCGCGGTTCAGCTGGGTCAGGCTGCGGACGTCCGGGTGGGCGGCGGCCAGGTACCCGGAGAACACGATCAGGCTGTCGGCGCGCAGGCCGACGGTGTTAGGCCGCAGCGTGGCCGCCACCGTGGTCAGGTAGCGCAACGCAGCCGCGCGGATGCCGGGCTGGCTGATCGCCTGCACCCGCTGGGCGATGCTCGCCTGGCCGGGCCTGGCCTGCCGCGGCGGATGCTGGCAGAACCGCAGCTCATAGCAGGCCTGGTGCAGGCTGAAGACGCGAGCGGAGTTATGCATCCAGGCATCACGGCCAGCCGTGGGTGCCCCGGCCAGGGCCTGGGCGAAGGCCGCGAAATCGCCGTCGCCCAGCTCGGCGAGGGTCTTGCCCGCGGTCAGGCAGATCAGGGCCAAGGCGCCGCGGGCCACATCGCGGGTCCAGTTCGCGCTCCACCCGAACCGCTGCGCCACCCCGGTGATCTGCTGCACGTCGCCGGGATGCCGGGCGGCCCACTGCAAGTAAAGGTCACCGGGAGTCTTGGCCAGCAGCAGATCAAGGTCGGGCGTGAGGTGGCCCTCGACGAAACACCAGGTCAGGAACGGCCACGCGCCGGTGCGCTTCAGGTCGGCCAGCCGCGCCGGGGTCGGCCGCCTCATCCACGCCGACAGCTGCGGATAAGCCGCTAGTGTCCCGGTCTTGAGTCATCTCGTCACCACTTGAGTCGTGTTTCGTTTCAGATCGCTCGTGCGGTGGTGACAGAGCCGCCGTCGTGCGTTGTGCTGGGAAGATGCCAGATCCTAGGTTGGCGCCGCTGGTGTTGTCGGAGGACGAGCGGCACACATTAGAAGGCTGGGCCAAGCGCCGCAGTACCGCGCAGGGCCTGGCTTTGCGGGCGCGGGTTGTGCTGGCCTGCGCGCAAGGCGGCAGCAATGTGGCGGTGGCCGCGCAGCTCGGCGTCAACCGCGGCACGGTGACCATGTGGCGGGCGCGTTTCCTGGCCCGGCGGCTGGACGGGCTGGCCGATGAACCGCGTCCGGGGGTGCCGCGTACCATCACCGACGCCCAGGTGGAGGAGGTGGTGATCCGGACCCTGGAAGAGGTCCCGGAGGGCGCCACGCACTGGTCCAAGCGGGAGCTGGCCAAGCGGGTGGGGATCTCGCCGACATCCGTGCACCGGATCTGGCGGGCGTTCGGGCTGCAGCCCTGGCGCACGGAGGCCTTTAAGATCTCCCCGGACCCGCTGCTGATCGACAAGATCCGCGATGTCGTGGGGTTGTATCTCGCGCCGCCGGCCAACGCGGCGGTGTTCGCGGTAGACGAGAAACCGCAGATCCAAGCGCTGGAACGGACCGCGCCGGTGCTGCCGATGATGCCCGGGACACCCGAGCGGCGCAGCTTCGACTACGTCCGGCACGGCACCATCGACCTGTTCGCCGCGCTGAATACCGCCACCGGCAAGGTGATCGGCCAGCTGTCTGCCCAGCACCGGGCCGTGGACTTCCGGGACTTCCTCGATGAGATCGACCGGCAAACCGAGTCCGGCCTGGCCATCCACGTGATCTGCGACAACCTGTCCACGCACAAGGCACCCGTGGTTCACCGGTGGCTGCTGGCCCATCCCCGCGTCCAGCTGCACTTCACGCCCACGTACTCGTCCTGGATCAGCCAGGTCGAACGGTGGTTCGCCGAATTGCAGCGACGCTGCCTGGACCGCGGCGTGTTCTGCTCCCTCGACGAGCTCACCACCGCCCTGGAAGACTGGATCAAGGTCTGGAACGCCACCGCCCGGCCCTTCAAGTGGACCAAGACCGCCGACCAGATCATCGACCGCATCTGCCGCTACTGCTCACGCATCTCAGGACCGGGACACTAGGCGATGCGCAGCAGCTTCCTGGCCTGCGCCCAGGTCAGCACGACATCGGTCGGGGTGGGGCCGCAGACCCCGGCGAAAAGCTCGGTCTCGCTGTCGCCGAAGGCCTTCCCCCTGGTCACGTGGCCGGCGCCCATCGCGATCTCGTGGCCGAGGCCGCCGCAGATCGCCGCGCTGACGTACTGGCCGAGGATGTTGTCGCGGTGCCCCCAGTCCGATCCCTTGTCGTCGTACATCCACCCGTAATCGGCGCCGAGCGGGTTGCCGAAGCCGCCGGCCCAGTTGCCGCCGAGGCTGACCCAGAAGCCGCCGCCGGGCAGCTTGGCGGGCACATCGGCCAGCGGCGGGTCGGTGTCGGCGTTGGCGCCGTCCTGCGCGATCTTGTCCAGGGACCTGGTCAGCACGACGATCGGGGGCAGCCCGCGCGCGACGCGCTCCAGGTTGGCGGTGACGAAGAGCTGCTCGTCGGGGGTGAGCTTCTCATACGCCGCCAGCGAGAAGGACATGCCGCCGATCTTCTCAAGCACGTGGCGGGCGTGGGTGATCGCGCGCACCACGATCGCGTTGCACGCCGCCGCGTCACTCCCGCCGGCGCAGGAGCGGGCGGTGAGGAAGTCCGGGTCCGGGCTCACGTCGCGGGCGGGATTCTCCGGCGGGACGATGCCCGCCTGCGGCACGGCGGTGCCGCCCGCGCTCGCCGCGGCGGCGCCGGACCCGAGCAGCGCGGCCGCGGTGAGCGCGATCGCCAACAGGCGCGAGGCCAGCCGGGATGTCGCCATGGTGTCCTCCTGTCCGCGGGCCTAGCCAGGCGCCGCCGGGCCTGCGCCGAGGTAGCGCAGCACCGCCAGGACCCGGCGGTGGCCGGTGTCACCGGGGTACAGGCTCAGCTTGGCGAAGATCGAGTTGATGTGCTTGCTCACCGCGCTGTCGGTGATCACCAGGGCCG
>JASHPP010000630.1 GCA_030038035.1 Trebonia sp. | reverse complement strand
GGCGACGGCCGCGTCTAGGTCGTTGGGCGCGTCGAGGAGCCTGATCCAGAACGACAGCATCGCCGCGCAATAGGCGGCGGTCTGGAACAGACCCGGGATCACGTTGTGCTCGTAAATCCGGAACATCGTGGTCCGCTCGTACAGCGCAAGCGTGTGCGCGCCAAGGACGCGCTTCATCCCGGCACGGGACTGGCGTCGGAACTCCAGGTACGCCGACTCCACCGCCCGCACGGTCGCGACCAGATCGGGGATCTGATCGTCGGCGCCGCAGGCGCGGCACCAGTTGCGGATATCTGCATCGTCGGGGGCCTGCACGCCGTGCTCGATCTTGCTGACCCGTGTGAAATGCTGTCCGGTCGCTGCTGCCAGCTCGCGCCCAGACAGGCCCGCGTCCTTGCGGATCTCTCGCATCCTGGCACCCAGTGCCTGCTGGGCCTGCTTGGCGGCGCTAGACGGGCTGATACTCACGGTGCGGTATCGAGAGCGCCCACACGGCTTCAAACGAGGCGCGGCAGAGATCGAGATTCGAGTCCGGGTCCTTGCCGACCAAGGTTAGGCGCATGATCGAGCTTCTCTCCAGTAGTTGCGAAATATTGCGCACCTATAACTTCCCTCAGGCTCAGTTAGCGGTCAAGTCGGCCAGCGGATCTCCTTGACTTCCCCGCACGCCGATCGGCGGCGACCCGCGCTAGCGTGCACGTCTACTCCTCCCGCCAGCCGCTGACCGCGCTCCCGGCAAAGGGACCGCATGCAAGAGGGCGGGAACCCGCGATCCGCGGGGGACCCCGCCCGACCCTCAGCCGCTACCCCATAACCTTCGTATCTTCGCGGGCGGCTATTCACCGGTCGGCCCCATTGCGGCGGCGTGCCGCGGGCAACAGATCGAAATGTTACCTGGATGTGATTTTCATTATCGCCGGGTTTTCATCTCAACTGCGCAGAGTTTCTGCCGGGACTAAAGTGTCAGTTTTATACTCATCGGCATTAAGGAGGCCGATGCCGCGCCGATTACGATCCGCATGCTTGCGGCCGTGGCTTCGTCACGCTCTGCAGTAACTCCGGAATATCGGGGAGAAAACGGAAATAACGTGCGCGTGCGGCCCTCTCCGATTGAAGTCCTGACTGGCCGGATGGATAACGAAATCAGAGTTACTATTAGGGCGCCCCCGTAGCCCAAGGGCAGAGGCCGGCCCCCTAAAAGGGTCCGCAGTGTCGGTTCGAACCCGACCGGGGGCACAAACCATTCTCCCGGGCGATCTATAGATCAAGTTACGTGCATCTGCATTTGCATACGTGAATCGCACTCGTACATGCGAATGCAATTTACCTGGTCTGCACATCGTCAGCAACTGCGGTTCACGAACTCGGCCTTGACGGTCGCCGCCCATTGGTAGGCGATCTCGTACGGCCATCGCAGGAACGGCAGCGAGGTGGTGACACCATAGACGTTCCCGTCGAAGCAGCGCCGGAACCTCAGCTCAGCGCGCCAGATCTGATCGGGCGTCGTCACCAGGACGATAGAGCGCCAGCCGTACCGCTTGGCGAGAACGGCGGTCTCCTGGGCCTCGCCCTGGGTCGTATCGGGACTGGGCTGGAAGCAGATCACCCTGGCGGTGCCGACCCGAGTCCCGCACACCCCGGGATCGATGAACAGGCCGAACGAGATCGCGAGGTATTGCGCCCGGCCCTCCCGCGCCAGCTTCAGCGCGGTGCCGAGCCGGTCTCCAGAGCCGGCCGGCACAACGATGGCATTCACCTGGGCGGGCATCCCCGTGGCGGGCCAGATAAAAAGGCGCGCCGTGACAGCGCAGAATACGGCGCACACCACGAGCAGCGGAATGACGATGCGCCGGAGCCTTCGCCAGCGGGCACGCCACGATGCCTGGGGGCGCGGGCTCACGACCGTCACGCGACGATGTTATCCGGTGTGCTCAGGCCGTCGCGGTGCGCAGCGCCGCGGTGCAGGCGACGCAGTCCTCGTAGCGGGGGAGCGCACCGGCGAGCACTGCCTCCTCCAGAGTGGGGGCGGCGGCGTCCTTGGCCGACAGCAGCGGGCGGCCGTCGTCTTGGCTGTCAAGTGGCCACGTGATGGCGAGCTTCGGGTCCAGGGGATGCACGCCGTGCTCGCGGCCGGGCGCGTACGGCGTCGAGCACAGGTAGAGCACGGTCGCCTGGTCGGTCAGGGCCATGAACGCGTGGCCGAGCCCCTCGGCCAGGAACACCGCACGCCGGTCCACGTCGTCCAGGCGCACGGCCTCCCATTTCCCGAACGTCGGCGACCCCGTCCTCAGGTCCGCCACGACGTCGAGCACCGCACCGGCCGCACAGCTAACGTACTTGGCCTGACCAGGAGGAACGTCGGAATAGTGGATGCCCCGGATCACCCCGCGCCGCGACACCGAGCAGTTCAGCTGCGCGACTTCAAGCCGGTACCCAAGGTCAGCGGCGAATTCCGCGCCGCGGAACGCCTCAAGGAATGCCCCTCGCTCATCCAGGTGCAGCTGTGGCGTGAAAACCCAGGCACCCGCGATTCCAAGCGAATCCATTCGAAGATTCTATCGGCATGACCTGGCTGGGCGCGGTCATCCGGGACGGCAGGGGAGTGTTACGCGCCGAAGAGGCGAAGGCGGCGCTGGATCTCGTACTCGTGGACGATGGCGGCGGCGTAGCGGTCGCAGATGCCGTGCTCGTCGGCAAGCCAGTTGGCGCGCTCATCACGGCGCAGGAAGGCAGGGCCCGATTCGAGGTGTCTGAACCACTCGGTGAGCTCGCGGCCTGTTACGAAGGGAATGCGTGCGATGAGGCTTTTGTGCATGTCGGGCGTGTGCATCAGCGACATTGGCACCTCCAGGGGGAGCCGCTTATCAGATGAGACTGCCTCACCCAAGGGCACCTGACAAGACCCGTACCGCAACCTTCCCGTAATGTCCTGTTTGACCGGACCGGAGGGTACAGCGCAGGGGTACGGAGGCGGGCGGGATGCTGCCGCGCTAGCGGGTCAGCTGAGCCGTTCGAAGATCATGGCCATGCCCTGCCCGCCGCCGACGCACATGGTCTCAAGCCCTGTCGTCTTGTCGTGGAACTGCAGGCTGTTCAGCAGCGTCGTGGTGATCCGCGCCCCGGTCATGCCGAACGGGTGCCCGACCGCGATCGCCCCGCCGTTCACGTTCAGCCGGGCCAGGTCGATGCCGAGGTCACGGTAGGAGGGAATGACCTGCGCCGCGAACGCCTCGTTGATCTCCACGAGGTCGATATCGCTGATCGCCATCCCGGCCCGCCCCAGCGCCTGCCGGGACGCTTCCACCGGCCCGAGGCCCATGATCTCCGGTGACAGTGCGCTGACCCCGGTCGAGACGATCCGCGCGAGCGGGGTTATCCCCAGGGTCGCCGCCTTGACGTCGCTCATGACCACCACGGCCGCCGCCCCGTCGTTCAGCGGGCAGCAGTTCCCCGCGGTAACGGTCCCGTTCTCCCGGAAGGCCGGCTTGAGCGAGGCGACCTTCTCCAGCGTGGTGCCTGGCCGCGGCCCGTCGTCGGCGGAGATCACGTCGCCGGAGGGCAAGGTGACCGGGATGATCTCGCGCTGCCAGAACCCGTCCGCCAGCCCCTTCTCCGCGAGGTTCTGCGACCGGACCCCGAATTCGTCCTGCTCAAGCCGGCTGATGCCGCGCAGCGCCGCCACGTTCTCGGCTGTCTGGCCCATCGCGATGTAGACGTCCGGCAGTTCGCCGTCGGCGCGGGGGTCGTGCCAGGACGGCGAGTCGGCCGCCACCGTCATCGCGGTGCGACCTTCCGCCGAGCCGAACAGCGGGTTCCGGGTGTCCGGCAGGCTGTCGCTGCTGCCCTTGACGCTGCGGGACACGCACTCGACCCCGGCGGAGATGAACACGTCCCCTTCGCCCGCCTTGATCGCGTGGTATGCCATCCGGGTGGTCTGCAGCGACGACGAGCAGTACCTGTTGACCGTGGTGCCGGGGAGGCGATCATGGCCGAGCAGGACCGCGACCACGCGCGCCATGTTGAACCCCTGCTCGCCGCCGGGCAGCCCGCAGCCTAGCATCAGGTCGTCGATGTCCGCCGGGTCGAGTTGCGGGACCTTCGCCAGCGCGGCCGAGATGATTTGCGTCGCAAGATCGTCTGGCCGGACGCTGGTGAGCGACCCTTTGAATGCCCGGCCGATCGGCGAACGGGCGGTTGCGACGATTACTGCCTCCGGCATGACTGGCGCCTCCCGATGTTCGTGTCACAAACACGTTAACAGCCTGCCCGGATCATGAGCAGATAGCGTGTCTGTCCTGAGGGAGGGAGTGGACCCATGCAGGTGTACGACTCGGTGATCGAGCTGACGGGCGGGACGCCGCTGGTCCGGCTGAACACCGTGACCAGCGGCGTAGCCCGGACGCGGAACGTGCTGGCCAAGGTGGAGTACCTGAACCCGGGCGGCTCGGTAAAGGACCGGATCGCGCCGCGGATGATCGAAGCCGCGGAAAAGCAGGGCACGCTGCGGCCCGGCGGCACGATCATCGAGCCGACCTCGGGCAACACCGGCGTGGGCCTGGCCATCGCCGCCCAGGGCCGCGGCTACAAGTGCGTGTTCGTGTGCCCGGACAAGGTGGCGCAGGACAAGATCAGCGTGCTGCGCGCCTACGGCGCCGAGGTCGTGGTCTGCCCGGGCACGGTCGCGCCTGACCACCCGGACTCCTACTACAGCGTGGCCAGGCGCCTGGCGCGGACAACCGACGGCGGCTGGCAGCCAGACCAGTACGCCAACCCGGAGAACCCGGCCGCGCACTACCACACGACCGGCCCGGAGATCTGGGCGCAGACCGAGGGGCGGGTCACCCACTTCGTGGCCGGGATCGGCACCGGCGGGACGATCTCCGGCACCGGGCGCTACCTCAAGGAAGTCTCCGGTGGCAGGGTGAAGGTCATCGGCGCCGATCCGGAGGGCTCGGTCTACTCGGGCGGTTCCGGTCGGCCGTACCTGGTCGAGGGCGTGGGTGAGGACATCTGGCCGGCGACCTTCGACCGGGAGATAGCCGACGAGGTGATCGCGGTGAGCGACGCCGACTCGTTCCTCATGACCAGGCGGCTCGCCCGCGAGGAGGCGCTGCTCGTCGGCGGGTCCGCGGGGCTAGCGGTCGTGGCTGCCCTGCGGGTGGCCAACAGCGCCGGAGAGGATGACGTGGTGGTCGTGCTGCTGCCGGACGGCGGGCGCGGCTACCTGTCGAAGATCTTCAACGACGAGTGGATGGCCGACTACGGGTTCCTGCGCGCCCAGACCAGCGAGCCTACGGTCAGGGAACTGCTCGCCGCCAGGGAAGCGGACACGATGCGCGCGATGCCCGCGCTGGTCCACGTGCACCCTGATGAGACCGTGGCGCAGGCGATCGCGCTGCTGCGCGAGTACGACGTCTCGCAGCTTCCCGTGGTCAGGCAGGAACCTCCGCTGATGGCCGCCGAGGTCGCGGGCTCCGTCGACGAGCGTGACCTGCTCGACGCGCTGGTGTCGGGCCGGGCAAGGCCGCACGACACGGTGGAGAGCCTGATGGGCCCGCCGCTGCCGCTGATCGGGCAGGGCGAGCCGGTCAGCCGGGCCGCCGCCGCGCTGGAGAAGGCAGGCGCCGCCCTGGTGCACGTGGACGGCAAGCCCGCTGCGGTGCTCACCCGGCAGGACCTCCTTTCCTTCTATGCGCAGGCGCAGCGATGAAGTTCGAGACCCGCGCGATCCACGCCGGGCAGGAGCCGGACCCGTTGACCGGCGCGGTCGTCCCGCCCATCTACCAGACCTCGACCTACAAGCAGGACGGCGTGGGCGGAACCCGCGGCGGCTACGAGTACTCGCGGACGGCGAACCCGACGCGGACGGCACTTGAGGAGTGCCTCGCCGCGCTCGAGACCGGCGCACGCGCCTTCGCCTTCGCCTCAGGCATGGCCGCCGAGGACTGCCTGATCCGCACGCTCTGCCGGCCGGGCGACCACGTGCTCATCCCCGCCGATGCCTACGGCGGCACCTACCGGCTGTTCGCGAAGGTGCTGTCCCACTGGGGCATCAGCTACGACACGGTCCCGCAGACCGACCTCGACGCGGTCCGCGATGCCCTGGAGGGCCGCAGGACGAGACTCGTCTGGGCCGAGAGCCCCACCAATCCGCTGTTGTCGATCGTCGACCTGGCCGCGCTCGCCGAGGTGGCGCACGCGAACGGCGCGTTCCTCGTCACCGACAACACCTTCGCCTCGCCGTACCTGCAGCGCCCGCTCGAACTGGGCGCCGACGCCGTGGTGCACAGCACCACCAAATACCTGGGCGGGCACTCCGACGTGGTGGGCGGCGCGGTGGTGCTCCGCGAGGCCGGCTACGCGGACGACCTCGCGTTTAACCAGAACGCGACGGGCGCCATCGCCGGGCCCTTCGACGCATGGCTCACCCTGCGCGGCGTCAAGACACTGGCCGTGCGGATGGACAGGCACTGCGCGAACGCGGCCCTGGTCGCGCAGCTGCTCACCGCCCATCCCGCGGTCAGCCACGTGTATTACCCGGGCCTGCCGGAACATCCCGGCCACAAGGTCGCGGCAACGCAGATGCGCGGCTTCGGCGGAATGGTCTCGTTCCGGCTCGCAGCCGGGGAGGAGAAAGCGGTAGCGGTATGCGGCCGCACCCGGCTGTTCACGCTGGGGGAGTCTTTGGGCGGCGTGGAATCACTCATCGAGCACCCGGCCAGGATGACGCACGCGTCTGCCGCCGGGTCGCCGCTCGAGGTGCCCGCGGATCTGGTCAGGCTGTCGGTCGGCATCGAGGATGCCGATGACTTGCTCGATGACCTGCGGCAGGCCATTTCCTTACGATCTTCGGAAGCGATGACTAACTGCACTTCAGGGACAGAGCGATTGAAGCTAAGATAAGGACTCCGAGTTGCCGGTAATCCGCCGGCCCATTCAGCTAGTCTCTTCTTGGGACAATGGAGGGTGGCCGAAAAATGGGGGTCGGCGTGCGGTTGGGGCCTTTTCGGGTGTCTACAAGTGCCGTGCGCCGCCGGCGGCCACTCGGCCGGCCTCGGGTGGCCGGCATTGTAATTAGGGCTTTCGCTTCCCTCGTCGTCATGGGGATTGCCGCCGGCTGCGGGGTGGCCGCGCCAGCAGGCAACGGCGCGCCGACTACAGCCGCCACGGCTTCCACGCTCGGCAACTCACCGGTGATCGTATCGACGCCAACGGAAGCGAAGACGCAGCCAACGGGATCGGCGACCAGCCCGGCGGCGGCGAAGACCGGGTCCGCCTCCCCGACAGCGGCACCGCCGGCTACGACCGCGCCCGCACCGACGACGCCGGCACCGACTACGCCAGCGCCCGCGCCCACCGTGTCCGGTGCCGGGACCACGGAGAGCTGCCCGGAGCACGGGTCGACCAGCGCGCCCGGCTGCGGCTCCGTGAACGCGGGGCCATCCTCGGGGCAGGCCCCGGGTTTCGCCGCGGGACAGCAGTCGTCCCCTGACCTGCTCGGGGTCAACCAGGATCCGTGGACCGGCGGGCAGGGACCGCAGGTGCTGACCGCGTTCAGCGTCCAGGACTGGTCGGTTACCGCGACCGACACCGACCCGTCCGACGCCCCCGGCGAGGTGCTCACCTACCCGGACGCGAGCTTCAACTACTACCAGCTCGACACGGAGGCCTCCGGCTACACCACTCCGCCCGCGCAGTACGACCTGAACAACATCACCTCGCTGACCAGCGATTTCACCGAGTCCATGCCACAGATCAGCGACCTCAACGCCGAGGCTGCCTACGACATGTGGCTGAACAACTGGCAGACCGAGATCATGGTGTGGGTGGATACCTCGCCCGCCAAGGACCGTAATCTCGCGGACGACGGCATGACTGAGGTCGGCACGTACACCTACTCGGGCCAGGATTTCGCGCTCTGGCGCAAAGGCAGCGGGATCACCGGCTTCTACGTGTTCCTGCTGAACCACAACGAAACGTCGGGCACGGTAAACCTCAAGGCGATGCTGGAAACCATGGT
>JASHPP010000082.1 GCA_030038035.1 Trebonia sp. | reverse complement strand
GAAGCATGCCATCGCGCGCCAGTACAGCAGGCGGGCGCTGCCGCGGCTGTCGCCGGCCTGGTCAAGCAGCCGGGCTGCCCGGCGCACCCGGTGCCGGGCACGGGTCAGGTTGCCCCCGGCCAGGTCGATGATCGCGGCTGCCGCCAGGGCCTGGCCCAGGGCGGCGGGCTGATCCCCGGCCTCGGCGATCGCCAGTTCCGCCAGTTCGGCGCCGCGAGCCGCGTCGGCGGTCCTGGCGTCCAGGATGGCCAGCTGGGCCAGGACATGGGACCGGGCGGGCGGATCATCGAGGCTGTCAAGCGCGCTGGTGAAGTCGGCGCGGGCCGCGGTGAGCTGGCCGGCGCGGCGGTGTGCCTCCCCGCGCGTCTCAAGCAGCACCGCCCGGGCACGGCCGTCCGGGTCGAGCGACAGGCCGGCCCCGGCCAGCCGGATCGCCTCACGGTCGCAGATCCGGTCAAGCTCGCGGCGCGCGGCGGCCGCGTACGCCCGTGCGGCCGCGTCGTTGTCGCCGCTGGCGGCCAGATGGCTGGCGGTCTCGGCGGGGTCGGCGCCGCATTGCCGCAGCGCCCGGGCGAGCAGCGCGTGGAACCGGGCGGTTTCGGCGGGGCAGATCGTCGCGGTGACCGCCCGGCGGACCAGCTCGTGGCTGAGTGCCCAGCCTCGCGGGCCTGGGCTGGCCATTCCGGCGCTGCCCAGTCCCTCCAGGGTGTCCAGCGCGGAATGCAGGCCGGTGCTGCTCGCGGCGGCGAGCAGCGCCGGCGGCGCCGGGCGGTCAAGCAGCGCAAGCAGGCTCAGCATGTGCCGCCACCGGGAGGGCAATCCGGCCAGCCGGTTCCCCGCGGCCTGCCCGAACCCGGCGGCGACGATGCTCGCGGCAGCCACGGCGTCGCGGCCTGGCTGCAGCCGCCACTTCCTGCCCGCGCCGCGGGTGATCACCCCCTGCCGGGCAAGGGCGGCGATGACTTCGGTGATGTTGAACGGGGTGCGGCCGGCCTGCCGGAGGATGGCCTCGGCCAGCAGCTGGTCGCTGAACAGGCCCCGGATGACACGGGCCGGCAGCGGCCCGAGCGTGATGCTGGTCAGCTGCGGGGGCGGCAGGCCAAGTGCTTCGGCGGGGTCGGCGAAGGCGTTGGCGGCCGGCCGGTAGGCGGCCGCGAGGCTGACGCTGTCCAGCCGGCGCAGCAGCAGGCCCAGCAGGGTCAGGCTGGTCGGGTCGGCCCACTGCATGTCGTCGGCCACGATCAGGCAGCGCGGCCGTGCCACGGCCGCGAGCAGGCGAACCGCGCCCTGCAAGGCGAACGCGCGGCGGGTCCGCTCATCCGCGAGGCCGGCGGCGGCGCCGCGCGGCACCGCGAGGCCGGGCACCACCTCGGCCAGCGCGCTGGCCTCCGGTTCCGCCAGGACCGCCGCTACCGGGACCGGCAGCCGCCGGGCGGCCTGGCCGAGCAGCCTGCCAGCCAGCGACCATGCCTCGTGCCGATCCGGGGCGAACGCCTGCGCGGCCAGCACGGGCATGTCGGCCCGCCGCGCCGCCTCCGTCAGGAGCGCGGACTTGCCGATGCCGCTCGGCCCGGTGATCATCACCACCGGGGGACCGTGGCCGCCGGCCGCCGCGGCGATCACCGCGCACTCCTGCTCACGGCCGAGGAACGGGTTCCCGCTACCGGGACAGGATCCGTCCGGCGGGCCGGGCTGCCCACGGGAGGGGGCCGGCTGGCCTCCTCCCGGCTGGCCTCCTCCCGGCTGGCCTCCTCCCGGCTGGCCTCCTCCGGGCTGGCCTCCTGCGGGCTGGCCTCCTGCGGGCTGGCATGCCAGGACCCGCTGGCGGACCTGGCGGGCCCGCGGTGTGGGCGCCAGGCCGGTTCCTGCGGCGAGCTGATCCCGGTACTCGTCGAAGGCGGCCAGCGCCCCGGCCTGGTCACCCGCGGCGGCCAGCGCGCGGACCAGCAGCAGCACCGAGGACTCGCGCAGCGGTTCGGCGGCCAGTGCCTGCCTGGCCCAGCTGGCTGCTTCCATCGCCGCGGCGTTGCCAGGGCTGTCCAGGGCTGCTGCCGCGGCTCCGTCCAGCGCTTCCAGGCAGGCCAGGGACAGCTGCCGGCGGTCGGCTTGCGCCCAGTCGGCGTAGGTGTCCTCGGGGAGTGGGTCGCCGCGCCAGATGTCCAGCGCCGCGCGGAATGACGCGAGGGCCTCGCCGGGCCGTGCTGCCAGGGCGGCCCGGCCGGCCAGTACCGCGGTCAGGAACTCCTCGGCGTCAACCCGGCAGCGGCCGCCCTCGGCGAGGGTGTATCCGCCTGAGCCGGTCCGGATCAGCGTGCGATCGCCCATCGCCCTGCGGATGCGGCTGACCAGGACCTCGATGTTCCCCGCGGGATCTCCCGGTGGGGCGTCCGGCCACAGCGCGTCGGCGATCAGGTCCTTCGGGACCAGCGTTCCCCGCCGCAGCGCCAGCAGCCGCAGCAGCCGGCAGGCCATCCTGCCGCCGAACGAGCCGAGTGCGATCTCCTGGCCGTCACGCTCCACCGCGAACCTGCCAAGCAGCCTGATCCCGAACACCGCGGCGGCGCCAGGCGGGCTGCCGCCGGTCGGCGGGGGGCTGGCCGTGGAGGGCCGCTGTCCGGCGGCGACATTCATCGGTTCACCGGCCAGGCAGGCCCCGGGTGAACATCCTCAGGCTGCCTTCAGCTCGCACGTCCGCCGCCTCCTTCGTCCTGGCATGAGAACGCCGCAGTTGTGCCTTGGGGTGATGCCGGTCAGCTTCATGCTGCCCACGGACAGCGCGCGCCACACGAGCCCCGGACCGCGCGCAGGCGCCACGGCTGCCGTTCGCACTGGGAGACTAGGCATGCTCAGCTGCCTGTGCCAGGGACCAAGGTCCTTGCCTACCGCGGCTCGGGCAAGCGGGGGCGGAGCGAGGCCATGCGGGCGGCGGCAGCGTGAGCGCCGCACCCGTGCCGGCGGTCCGCGCCGTTCGTATCGCGAGTGCCATGAATGCCTCCTGTGCACGAGTCGCTCGCTTTGATTCGCGCATGCCCCACCGCTTGCGCGGCGCGGAATGCGCACCGCGGCCTTACGGGTCAGCCAGCCGCCCGGCGACGGGTGACCTGCATCCGCCACCGGTCCGGCCCGTCCTGCAGGACGGTGAACCGGTAGCCGCCCGGGCGCAGCTCGCTGACCTCCCGCCACACCGGGTCCAGGTCCGTGCCGGACAAGAGCTCGACCTGCTCGCCGCGAGTCATCCGCAGCAGCCGGTCGACAGCGGCGGTGATCGCCTCATCCGCGGGAAGCGCGTCGAGATCGACCGCAGGACCCTCCGTAAGCGGGTACCAGTCGCGTGGATGCCCGCCGAGCGCCACGGTGCCCGGCACGCCCTGCGCCGTGGGTCCCGGCGCCAGCAGGCTCTCCTCGGCGCGCAGGTGACGCTCGAGCTGGGCGGCGAAATCACGGGCGGCGGTGGCCACCTGCCCGCAGGACATCGGCTGCTCTCCGGCGGCCGCCCGGGCCAGCAGGTCAGCAGCCGCGCGCAGCCGGGCATGGTCCCTGGCCAGGCCGGCCGCCTGCCCGGCAGGGGCAGCGGGAAACAGCAGCGCCTCCTCATCCGACGCCTGGCGCAGCACCTCTGCCCGGGCGTACCCGGCCAGCGCCGCCAGCTCGGCGCCGGGCCACCGGCCAGCCGCGGCCGCGGTCAGCAGCTCGTCCGCGCGCGCCGTGACCTGCCCAAGCAGCAGCACATGCTCCTCGGCCAGCGTCAGCGGCG
>JASHPP010000629.1 GCA_030038035.1 Trebonia sp. | reverse complement strand
GGAATCGCCGAAAGGCCCGGTAATGCCGCAGACTGGAACTGCCAGGAGCGGGAAACGCGTTTTCCCGGTAGCGTCCTGCCGGTTGCGAGAGGGGCGTTGCCGTGAAGGAATGGGCGGACAGCGCCGCACCCCCGCAGGCCCCCGCCACCGCTGAGGTCCGCAGCCGCCGCTCTTTTCATCCATTCCG
The DNA here is from genome assembly GCA_030038035.1 of Trebonia sp. Next base: position 3,125 of record JASHPP010000629.1, on the reverse strand, counting down.
AACGCGCGCGTTTCGCCGCCTTACCCTCACCGTGCTCGTGGTCGGGGTGCCGGCCGTCATCATCGTGGTCGCCAGGCACACGCTCGCGCAGTCGATGCACGTGCTCACCACCGCCAGCCCCGGGTGGCTGCTGCTCGCGCTGGCGGCCGAGGCGGTGTCGCTGACCGCGTTCGGGATGAGCCGCCGGGGACTGCTGCGCGCCAACGGGCACCGGATCGGGCTGCGCCGGGTGCTCGCGGTCACCTGCGCGAGCAATGCCCTGTCGCTGTCGGTCCCGTTCGCCGGCACCGAACTCGCCATCGCCTTCTCCTTCCGGCGGTTCCGCAGGGCGGGCCTGGACGCGGCGACCACGAGCTGGGCGCTGACGGTGTCGTGGATCTGCTCCACGTCCTCCCTGGCGCTGCTGCTCGCCGTCGGCGCGGTCATCGGCGGGGCGGCGGCCGCGTCGGTCGCCGGGTTCGTGGGCGCCGCGCTGTACCTGCTGCCCGGCGTCGGCGCGCTGCTCGCGCTGCGCTTCGACCGGGTCCGCGTCGGCGCCGTCACGGCGCTGACGTGGCTCGCCGGGCTGAGCAGGCGGGTGGTCGGCAAGCCGGAGCACGGGGCCGCTGGCCTGCAACGGTTCCTCGACGAGGTGACGGGCACCCGCCTGTCCGTGCCCGGCTACGCGCGGGTGTTCGGCCTCGCGGTGGCTAACTGGGCCTTCGACTGCGCGGCGCTGGCGTTCGCGATCCGTGCGATGGGCCAGCCCGTGCCGTGGGGCGACCTGCTGCTCGTTTACGGCGCGGGCGCCGCGGTCGGCAGCACCGGGGTGACGCCCGGCGGCTTCGCGCTGGTCGAGCTGGCGCTGACCGCGGCCCTGACCGCCTCGGGGCTGCACGCGGACCACGCGCTCGCCGCCGTGCTCGCCTACCGCCTGGTCAACTTCTGGCTGGTGGTGCTCGGCGGCTGGATCACGATGGCATTCCTCACCCATCCGCTGCGGCGAGGTCGTTCGCCTCGCTAAAGACCGCGCGAAGCGGGCATAATCGGGCGGTGGTGATCGACGCGCGGCAGCGCAACACGGCTCTGCTGGTCTCCGGCTGCTTCTTCATGGAGATGCTCGACGGGACCATCGTCACCACGGCGAGCCCGCAGATCGGCCGGTCGCTGCACGTCCCGGCGGCCGAGGTCGGGCTCGTGGTCACCGCCTACCTGCTGACGGTCGCTGTGCTGATCCCGCTCAGCGGCTGGCTGACCCGCCGCCTCGGCAACCGGGTGATATTCCTCACCGCGATCGCCGTGTTCACCCTGGCCTCGGTCGGCTGCGCGAGCAGCGGCAGCCTGCCCGAACTCGTCGCGATGCGCGTGCTGCAGGGCGCGGGCGGCGCGATGATGGTGCCGGTCGGCCGGACGATGGTGGTCTCCATGGCCGCCAAGGAGGACCTGCTCCGCATCACCTCCTACGTCGTCTGGCCGGGGCTGCTCGCCCCGGTGATCGCCCCGCTGGCCGGCGGCCTGATCACCACGTACGCGTCCTGGCACTGGCTGTTCCTCATCAACGTGCCGCTCGGGGCGATCGCCTTCCCCGCGGCCTGGCGGCTGGTCCGCGCCACCGGCCAGGCGGCCGCTCCCCCGCCGCTTGACTGGGCGGGGGTGCTGCTGACCTGCGCGGGGCTCGGCGGGCTCACCTATTCCGCGCACCTGGTCTCGCTGCCGGCCCCGCCGCCCGCGCTGACGGCCGCCTTCTCTGTCGCGTCCGTCGGGCTGCTCGCCGCCGCGGTCTGGCACCTGCGCCGCACCGCGCACCCGCTGCTGAACCTGCGGACGCTGCGGGTGGACACCTTCCGCGTCTCGCAGGTCGGCGGGTCGCTGTACTGGCTCGTCGTCGGCGCCGCGCCGTTCCTGCTGCCGCTGCTGTTCCAGACGCAGTTCGGCTGGTCCCCCGTGAAGTCCGGCGCGGTCACCGCGTTCATCTTCGTGGGCAACGTCGGCATCAAGCCGGCCACCACGCCGCTCATCAACAGGTTCGGGTTCCGCTGGCTGCTGCTCGTCTCCACAACGATCACCGCGGTCGTCATCGCGGCGCTCGGCTTCACCACCCCCGCCACCCCGCTGGCGGTCATCGCGGCGCTGACGCTGGTCAGCGGCATCACCCGGTCCAGCGGGCTCACCGTGTACAGCACGGTCGGCTACGTCGACATGCCGGCCGAGCTTGTCCGGGACGCCAACACGCTGTACGCGACAAGCACCCAGCTCGCCGCGGGCCTGTCGGTCGCGGTCGCCACGGTCGCGCTGCGGATCGGCAGCCTGCTCCCAGGCGCCAACGGCCGGACGGCCTTTACCGTGGCGTTCTGCCTGCTCGCCGTCATCGCCCTCGTCACGACTGCGGAGGCGCTGCTGATGCGCCGCGAGGCGGGCGATTCGGTGCGCCGTCCCCGGCCCGGTGTCGCGGCCCGGGCGGAGCAGGCGCCCCAGGCGCCCCGGGCGCAGGGGTCCGGCTTACCTCCGCCAGCCGGCGGGCGGAGATGATCGCGGCCAGCTCGGCGGCCAGGGCCACGCACATCACGGCCGGCAGCAGCGTCACCCGCATCGACGTCGCCCAGCCGGCCGCGACGCGGCTGGCCGTGAGCGACGCGAGCCCGCCGAAGGCCAGCGCGCCCACGGCGAGCCAGGCGGACAGGCCGGCGGGCTTGGGCAGCCAGACGCTGTACTCGGGGGCGCCGGCGTGCAGCGGGACGCGCGCGCCTTTCGGCAGGCTGACGAGCGCGCAGCCCGCCGCGACGATCATCGCGAGCAGCAGCACGCCGCCGATGACCAGCGACGCCGTCAACATCCCGTCCCGTGCGATGGCATGCGGCCCACGGTACCGCCAGCGACGCGCTCGCCGCGGCATCGCGAAGAAATAGGGAGCGCTGGGACCCATGGCGCACAGGCGCAGGCAGATGCCTGTGTTGCCTGCCGGTGACGTCACAGGCCCCGATGGACTGCCCCGCTAGGACTAGCAGAATAGTCCTAACGGGCTAAAAGCTATTGAAAGTCGCAAAACGATCTTTAGCGGAGCTCTAGGTTAGCGCGATGCTGAAGAAGTCAACCGGTGCGATCGCCGCCACCGCGACCCTTGCCCTCCTGGCGGCGGGGGGTTCCGC
>JASHPP010000628.1 GCA_030038035.1 Trebonia sp. | reverse complement strand
CCCACCCCGGCGCTCAACGCCGAAGAGGACTCGCAGGTCCAGTACGCGATGTCGGAGGACACCGCCCCCTACGGCACCGCCCCGGTCGCCGCGATGAGCAACGGCCAGGAGGTCATCGCCAAGACCGGCACCACCAACACCGCGCAGTCGGCGTTCTTCCTCGGCGCCATCCCGTCGCAGGCCCTGGCGGTGGCCGTCTTCACCAATAGCCAGTCGGGCACCTGCCCGCCCGCGCCCGCGGTGTGCCAGACGCTCAACAACCTCGGCGGCGTGTTCGAGGGCGGGTACGGCGGTACCTGGCCGGCGACGATCTGGCACACCTACGCGGAGAACATGTTCGTCCCGCTGGGAGTCGAGCCCTTCCAGCCCGTGACCTTCACCGGAAGCGCGTGGAACCTGGTGCCGCGGAACCTGCGCAAGGCCCAGAAGAAGCCCAAGAACTCTGACCACAACCAGAACGGCCAGAACCCGAACGGCCAGCCGATCTCGAACCCGGGCAACCCCACCCCGTACCCCACCTTCACCTGTGATCCGCAGCTGGTGACCTGCAGCACGCAGCCTGCCGGGTTCGGACAAGGCAATGGCGTCCCGGCGGTGAGCGGGACGGCCGCGGGCGCCGCCGTTGGCGGCATTTTGGCCGCCCTGCCCCTCGCCTGCCTTTGGGTGCGGCGCCGAACGCGCAGACGACGCCCTCGACGCGGTTAGATGGTTGGGTGAAAGACGCCCGCCAGGGCGCTCTCCCGCCCGATGACCATCACGAGGTGACCTGGGCGTGGGAGGAGCGCCCCGCCCGTCCCGGTCCCTTCAGGCTCGCGGCCGCCCTCGGCAGTACCGGCGTGCTCCTCGCGGCGTCCGTGCTCGCCGCGGTGCTCGCGTTCGCGGAGAAGGCGCCGTGCCGGTCCGGAGCCTGGAATTACTACCCCAAGCAGTTCCAGGACGCCTGTTACACCGACATCTACCCGCTGTACTACACCGAGGGCCTGGCGGCGGGAAAGGTTCCCTACACCGGCCACCCCGTAGAGTACCCGGTGCTGATCGGCGCCGCGATGGAGGCCGCGGCCTGGCTGGTCAGGAACGTCAGCCAGGTGATCAGGGGCCGGGAGTTCTTCGACGTCACGGTGGTGCTGCTCGCCGCGTGCCTGGTGGCGGGGGTGCTCGCGACCGCCCGCGCGGCCGGCCCGGGCGCGCGCTGGCAGGCGCTGATGGTGGCGTTGTCCCCGGCGCTGATCCTGTCCGCGTTCATCAACTGGGACCTGATGGCGCTGGCCCTGACCGCGCTCGGGATCGCGGCCTGGGCGGCGCGCCGCGGCATCTGGGCGGGGGTACTGCTCGGCCTGGCGGTGGCGGCCAAGTTCTACCCGATCGTGGTCTTCGGGCCGCTGCTCCTGCTGTGCCTGCGGACCGGCCAGCTGCGCGCCTTCGCGAAAGCCTTCGCCGCAGGCGCGGCCGCCTGGCTGGTGGTCAACGTGCCGGTGATGATCGCCGCGCCGTCAGGCTGGGCGTGGTTCTACGTGTTCAGCAAGGACCGCGGGGCCGACTGGGGGTCCATCTGGTACCTGTTCGAGCACTACAACGTCCCGGTGCTCGGCAACCCCTCCATCGGCCAGCTGAACCTGGTGTCGACGGCATGCTTCGGGGTCGCCTGCCTGGCGATCGCCGTGCTCGCCTTCGCCGCGCCGCGCAGACCGCGGCTGCCGCAGCTGTGCTTCCTGCTGCTCGCCGCGTTCCTGATGCTGAACAAGGTGTGGTCACCGCAGTACGTGATCTGGCTGGTGCCGTTCGCCGTGCTGGCCCGGCCGCGGCTCTGGCCGTACCTGCTGTGGCAGCTCGGCGAGGTCGCCTACTTCTTCGGCATCTGGGGCTACTTCGTCTACCTTTACACCGCCCCCGGCCAGCCGGGGTACGCGGGGATCACCCCGGGGTGGTACTTCGTCACCCTGCTCGCGCGATTCCTCACCGTCGGCCTGGTCTGCGGCTTCGTGGTGATCGACGTCCTCCACCCGGAACGGGACGTGGTGCGTCTTTCCGGTCGCGACGATCCCGCGGGAGGCGTCCTCGACGGCGCGCCGGACCGGCTCGTGCTCGGCTGGCAGCGGGGTGCGCGGCGTCCCGCTCAGGCGTCCGCGAGCTTATCCCGCAGCCAGCCGATATCCGCGGCCAGCCCCGCCCCGGGCGTTTCGCAGATCACCGGCGCGCCGGCGGCGCGCACCACGTCGAGCAGCACCGCGGGGTCGATCGTCCCCGAGTCGAAGTTCGCGTGCCTGTCGGCGCCCGAGCCGAACTCGTCACGGGAGTTGTTGCAGTGCACCAGGTCGATCCGGCCGGTGATCGCCTTGATCCGGTCGACCGCCTCGGCGAGGTCGATGCCCGCCGAGTACGCGTGACAGGTGTCCAGGCAGAATCCGATCTCGCCGCCGTCAGGCGCGGCGCCGGCGACCGCGTCCCACAGCCGCGCGATGGCGTCGAGCGACCTGGCCATCGCGCCGGCGCCGCCCGCCGTGTTCTCGATGAGCATCGGCAGCGGGCGCTCGATACGCTCGACCGCCTTGCGCCAGTTCTCCAGGCCTGCCTCGGGCTCCACGCCCGAGGTGACGTGCCCGCCGTGCACGATCAGCCCCTTCGCCCCCACCGACGCGGCCGCCCGCAGCTGCTGGTCGAGCAGCTTGCGCGAGGGGATCCTGATGCGGTTGTTGGTGGTCGCCACGTTGATCACGTAGGGCGCGTGGATGTACACCTGCACGTCCGCCGCGGCGTACCCGGCGGCGACGGCACCCGGGTCGCCGCCCGGGATCACCGGTCCCTGCCACCCCTGCGGGTCACCGAGGAAGAACTGCGCGATCCGCGCGTCGCACGCGATCGCCTCCGCCAGCGGGTCGTCGGCGTGGAAATGGCCCCCGATGCGCACCATGCCCACAGCCTAGTCCAGGTTGGCAACGTAGTTCATATGCTTGGTCATGCATGTTTATCGAATAAGATGGCCGACGTGAAAAATCGGGGCAATCGACTACGAGGTCCGAAGACCGCTAACAAGAGGGGCCGGTCTTCATGATCACCCGGACGGCATGCCACAGGTCGCTTGACGTATCGGCTTAAGCGCGCAAAAGTCGATGGTGTGCAATAGTGCGCAATACGGCGAGCCAAGGAGCATCTCGTGGCGCTACGCTTTGTGGGCATCGACCCGGACACTGGCGGCGACAACTGCCCGGCGGTTTTCATCGATGAGGAGACCGGCGACTTCCTGCTTCAGGGGTGGATGGTCACCAACCCGGATACGCTCGCGGACATTGCTGGTTACAGCCCGATCGCTGACGACGAGTCGGTGGTCAGGCTTCCGGCGAGAATGCGTGAGATCCTCCTGGAGGCTGTGAATGGCTATGGTGCCGCCCTTCCGCGAGTTGATCGCAGCAACGACGACCTCGGCGGTGCATCTGGAAACGAGGGACGCGTACACGCCTGACGACCCGCTGTACCGGAGCTGGCTGGCAGGCAGGCCAGTGCACGAGCCAGAGCTTCCAGACTGGCACGCGCTGGTACGGGCCCACGCAGCAAGGGGCATCGGGTTCCGTCGGGCCAGGGTGGTGTCGGAACCGCTCGCGCCGTTCATCCGCTACGAGCATGAGATGACAAGCGGCACGAACATTGCGGCGGGCGAGGATGTGCGCTGGCTGCCGCGGAGGCTGGCACGCGAACTGCTCATACCCGCCAACGACTTCTGGGTCCTGGACAGCCGGCTGATCCGGTTCGGCTACTTCGCGGGCGACGGCACCTTCCTTGAACATGAACTGTCAGAAGACCCTGGCGTGGTCAGCGCCTGCGCTGAAGCCTTCGATGCCGTCTGGGAACGCGCGATCCCGCACACCGACTACAAGCCCATCTGACGTTCGCGGCGAACAGTGCCTATCTCACCTTCGTCAAGCGTGCAGCGGGCTCGGCAGGAGCTGGCCGACCGGCTGCGCGACATCAGGCTGGATGCCGAGCTGACCGGGAAGGCGCTGTCGGCGGCTGCGGGCTGGCACGAGGCGAAGACCAGTCGCATCGAATCGGCCAAGCAGACGCCGAGCGACTCCGACATCAGGGTCTGGTGCCAGGTCTGCCTGCTTCCCGACCAGGCGGTAGACCTGATCGCGGCATCCCGGGCGGCCGACTCGATGTACCAGGAATGGCGACGGTTGCACCGTACCGGCATGCGCCGCCTCCAAGAGGCCCGCGGAACACTATACGAGCGCACCCGGGTATTCAAGGTCTACTGCTCTACGGTTGTGCCAGGATTCCTCCAGACCCGCGGGTACGCAACCGCCCTGATGTCTGCTATCACTGCCTTCCAGGGCACTCCGGACGACGTGGAAGAGGCCGTCCGTGCGCGTATGAACCGCAACCGCATACTGAACTCTGAGAGCCGCCGTTTCGCGATCCTGGTCGAAGAATCCGTCCTGCGATACCGGGTGGGGGGCAGCGAGGTCATGCTTGCACAGCTCGGACAACTGCTGAGTGCTACCGCGCTCCCGCAGGTGAAGTTCGGCGTCATCCCGTTCACAGCACAAGCGCGCCCGATGTGGACGCTGGAAGCATTCAACGCCTTCGATGACGCCCGGGTCCACGTCGAGCTGCTGTCAGCCCAGGTCACCGTCACCGCGCCGGGCGATGTCGTCGTCTATCTGCGAGCGTTCGATCGCCTGGCGGGGCTGGCAGTCTACGGTGCTGAGGCCCGAGTGCTCATCACCGATGCCATCAGCGCACTAGGTTGAATTGCGGCGCAAATTGCCGCAATCCATCTTTCCTGATTGCGCCACGTCGGGCAACCTGATCTCGTGATTGTCTGGCTATGGGATGCGTGTGAGCCCGGACAGTTCCGTGGCGTTACCGATGACGAGACGAGAGCCCGTGAGGCCGCCGAAGCATGCCTTACGAGCGGGCAGGCGAACGCCGCACGGGTGGAAAAGGCGTTCGCCGTGCTCGGGATTACTACGCTTGCCGATAGCTACCGGCGCGCGGGCGAGGGCTGGCGGGCCGACCGCCGCAACGGCCGGGTTGCCTGGGTGCCTTTCGCTGCGGAGCGATCAGCATGAAGCCAGTTGCGCCGGATGAGCAGCTGGCCGCGATGCTCGAGAGGCGTTATGGCGGCGAGGCGTCCGTCATGCTAGATGAGCATGGCGGCATTGACTTGGACTTGAATCCGGCCAGCGGAGGCAGCGTGCATGCGCGGCTGGAAGACATGAACAGCCTGATCCTGCGCGTGCTTCTCGGCGGGTGCCTGATGCCGGGTGAGGCCGACCCAGACGGCTCATGAAAGCAGTCTCTGTGGAGCGCCAGAACGAGCAGCGCCGAGTCTAGTGGTGCGCCGGCGGGCCTTATCCGGAGAAGCCGCCGTGCGCCAGGCCGAGAGCCAGGCCGACGAAACCCGCGATGATCCCGGTGACGACCAGGATTCGCTGCTCGCGGGTCGCCGAGACCATCTGGGTGAACAGCCCGATCAGCATGGCCGAGAGGCCGGTGGCCGCGGTCGCGATCGCCCAGGCGAGCCCGGATGCGCCAGGCACGTTCCTGATGACCAGGCCGAGTACGAACGATGCGAGGCCGACGACCAGCGTGAAGATGGTGAGTGCGTTCAGCAGCGGGTGCGGTCGCCCGTCTGAGTTAAGCGAAACGAGCGGAAAGTTTCTGTTCCCGCCGGTATGGATGTCGCCTGCCATTGCGGCCCTCCCAGGGGTTCCTTCCGTCGTCTGGGTTCCCAGGCAATCTTCCCATTGGCAACGGCCGGGAACCAAGGGGCATATGCGCTTTGGTCCGGGCGGTCGCGAGTCTTGGTACAGTTAGTGGCTGCG
>JASHPP010000627.1 GCA_030038035.1 Trebonia sp. | reverse complement strand
TCGGCGTTACGCACGTACCGGCCACGGCTCCCTTTCTAACGTTCGGTAACCGTCCTGCTGGCGGGGATCGGGGATCTCCGGGGACATGAATCGAGACAATCTCCGGTCTGGACGATGAGTTGTCAGGACCTACCGCTTTTCAGCTCGGGGAGTAGTCCACATCCGGGCTGTCATACGGCGGGCATGCGGGGCCTGGTGGTTCCGGCTCTGCGGGTGCTGGCCAGATTTCCGAGCGGTTGCCTGTGCCCGGGCGGATCTGGGCGCCGGGATGGCCGGCCTGGATGGCGGTGAGCTGAGCGATGGCGTCTTCGATGGGCACGCCCGGGGCGAGCACTGCGACCGGCTGCGGCGGCGGGGGAGGTGGCGCCTTATAGTTCCGCGGCAGCCGATGATCATCTGCACGAGGCCGTTGTTCGTGCGCTACGCAGCTCTGGGAGATCGTCAGTGATGATGGTCTGAGATGGATTGGGTTTCCAGAGGCCCTATCGCTCAGCTCCGATTTTGTCGGCTCGGGGGTGCTTACTGTGCCTCGGGCTGAATGTGACGCATGCGGGCGTTGACGAGTCGGCGCAGGCTGCGGATTGTATTGGCGTCGTAGGGGAGTTGGTTGAGATCCTCGCCCCATGCCTCGGCAGCTGCGACTTGCTCGCGGACGACGTCGGCAGCGAGCCGTCCAGGAATACCGATGGCTTGGCCAAGGCTTCGTAGCATCGGCCAGGAGAGTTGCTGGCGGATTCTGCCGCCGACGGGCAATGCCATGGTGCGGTCACCGTAGACAGCGGAAGATGGCAGGTCGTATGCCGGGGTGACTCTCCACTCGCCCCGTTGGTCCCTGAGTATCGCGAGATTCTTAGCATGGAGATCTCCGTTGCCGGAGAGGTATGCGAATACAAGCAGGCGGTAGAGCTCGAGGGCAGCCACGCCCGGTGCGCGGCAGTGTCGCGCCAGTCCCGCGATGGCGTCCTCGGTAGAGATGACGTATTTGTCGCCTGGCCACCGGCCGAGAACCTGGCAGGCGTCCTCCACGGCAAGTGGCCGGACGGAATCTTCTTCGGGGATCCGGTCGAATCTGTTCACAAGCAGGCCCGGCGCTCCTCGCTTGTCATACACCAGTTCCACATCCGCAAGTCTTAGCCGGGTGTGTGCGGCAGCGCGGAAGAAGAATGCCTCGTTTTCCACCAGGTACGGCAATTCCGGCGGGTTGAGCTTAAGGATGTAGGCGTGTGATCGGCCCTGAACTGGGATGTTCAGCATCTGTCCGGAGATCTTGTCCTGCACGCCTGGCAGCGCGACACGATCCGGTTGCTGTCCGATTGCCTGGGCGAACAGGTCGGCGAAGACGACCTCACTGAAGTCATCAACAACGACTGGCCTAGTTTCGGCGGCTGTATCGCCAGCTGGGAGGACCTGGACATCGCCGATAGTATCGCTGCCGACCGCGAGCAGCATCGAGAATTCGTCGTCCGCTGAGGTACCCACAGTGCGGCGCAGCGCGGTTAGTCGTCTGCCTTCTGGCAGCAGTCCGGCGAAGAATGCGGGCACCGCCGCTGCAGGTGCGACAAAGGCTTCTGCTCTCATCGGCAGGCTCCATGCCACTGGCGGCTTCCTGGAGTCGAGGTACTCCGTCAGATAGAGGAACTCTGTGCGATCGGGGAGCCGGTGCAGAACACCAGCCAGCACCCCTGCCTTGTAGACGTCCGCAGCCTTTACGAGACGCAGCTGGCGCAGAGGAGTGCGGGCCACCCGACTCAGCCTTTGCCCTGGCGGATAACACCAGTACCGGGCTCTAGCGCAAGGTCTAGACCCAACTGGCCCAGCACGGCGAGTACTTTGTCGAGGCGCAAGGTTGGCTTGCCCTGTTCGAGGGTATGAACAAAGCGCGTGGACACGCCAGCAAGCGCTGCGAGTTCGTCTTGTCGGAGTCCCAGCTCAAGTCGTCGGCGCCGGAGCTCATCCGCCCAGAACGTAGGATGATCTGCTCGATCGTGCATACTGGGAGTGTACCCCGTCGAACAGCGAGTCCTACCGCAATCAAAGTGCACGATCGCGCATATTGATGTCATGGCTGGCCTAAGTTCACTTCCCCTACCATTAATATGATCGATCGTGCATACGACTTGGTAGTCCAGGGCACGGCTCAAAGCCGCCTACCCTTCAGCGGGGTCCGGCATGCAAGACCTTCGTCACGCTCCGTCTGAAGGCTGCAGTTATGGTCGGACCCACCCGAACCGTCGCATGAAAGACGGACAGCGCGTCAGTCCACGCCCGCCAAGCATCCTTTCCACCGTACAGAGCTCGCCTGCTCAGGGGTGCTGCCGGTAGAACCGGACGTTATGCGCTCATCGATCATCCCCAGTGAGTAGGCATCCAATCGCGTCGAGTCGGCGATATCGCAACTTGTGCTCGGAGCGGTGGTGACGCTGCGTCGCAGCTATGGCCGTGGGCGCGGCGCGTGTTTTCTCAGGACCGGATTCTTGGGTGTCTGCGCTGTAAACACTGCAGGTCCTGGCATAGTTGCGGCATGGGCACCCCGCCCGGCTGGCGGCGGCACGGATGCAAGCGACCGCTGCGAACAGGGCGTACTGCCAGAAGTCGTCGGTCTGCCACCAGGAGACCTCATCGAGCAACTCCGGTTCGGTCCCGCCGTGGACGGCAGCCGCGGCCAGCACTGCGTAGTGGAACTTCTTGCTGTCCCGGCCGCGGAAGACGCACTCGGCCAGGAACCGCTCGCGCAGCCCTTCCAAGCGCAGCGGGTCAGCCCGGCTGGCCCCGCACCAGTCCAGCGCGTCCGCAGCAACGCCGAGGAACACCTCGCCGGGAAAGTCTTGTTCCTCGGGTGCAGAGCCGCAATCTCGCTCGCCAGCTCGAGGACGTCACCGTCGCGGGAGAGCGTGTCGAGCAAGACACGGCGGGCGGTGACAGCGTCATCAGCGGTCGGCCGTTTCCTGGCAGGCATACCCCGACGGTAAGGCAAAGCCGCCGACCGCATCTCATGGGCGACCCGCCGACCGCCGGCGAGACCCGCCAGTGAGCAAACCCCGGTGCAGCGCACCGCCGCCGGCCCGCCCGTCGAACCACTTCCTCACGAGCGGCACGACGTGCGTGATCTGCCTTATGCACGGCTTGCAATTGGCCCAGTGAGGACCTGGATAACGCGCGGAGCTGAGAGTTCGGCGCGTATTCAGGCGCTGCCGACGGCTGGGGCCCGGGCCCTGGCGGCCGCGGCTTGCCGGCGGATCATGGGGCGGGAAGCCGCCGTTTACGAGACGGTGATCGTGCCGGACTCGGTGTTGTAGGGAAGCGTCCCAGGCACTGGTTCGCCGGGGGGATAGCCGGCCGTCATCGTGATGGTCGCTGTCACATGCTGGGTACCGATGGTGCCGCTCAAGTGGACCGGGGTCCATGTACTGACGTTTACCGTGCCAGCCATGTGGATGGGGAGGCTGCCCCACTGGCCGGTGTAGGTCTGTGTGTAGTCACTGGGATATTGCTGCGCGCTGGGCACGCAGGTCATTAGGACGTGGTAGGGGATGCCGCCAAGGGTTCCCGACGACTCAAGCCCGGTCATGCCGTCGCACTGCTCGGTCGCCTGCGAAGGGAGCGGGAACTGGGCCGAGTCGAACCCGCCTGTGCCCGTGAGGGCGAGCCCGTCGATGGTTCCCTGCTCTTCCTGGGCGATCAGGTCCCCCTGCGAGTCCTTCGGCCCGGTCGCCTGCCCCTTGGAGTTATACGTCATGGTGGTCGGGATGGACTTGATCGAGACACTGCTTATCCCCAGGGTCAGCGCGGGACTGTTAGCAGGGAACAGGGCTGGCGGCCAGTGTGCCAGCCAGCCCGCCACAGCGACTGCGGCAAGCACGACGACGGTGGCCGCGGCGAGCGCGCCCTTTGGCTTCCGCCCGGGTGACGAAGGGGGAGAAGGGTATGCCACTGGCGCTTGGGGGCTGCTGCCAAGGCCGACGTAGGCCCCGGCAGGCCGATCATCCCGCACCCGTGGTGCTGCAGCGACGGGCGCAGGCGCCGGGCGTTGCGCGGCGACGAGGTTGCGGAGCGCCGGCCCGGCGGCTGGGTTCTCCGCAAGGATGTCCCGCAGCCGATAAGCCCAGATCGTGACCGCCGACTGGATCACTTGTCCACGACTCGGCCCGAAGGCGGCAGTCAGTTCGGCGCGAGTCGCGCTCAAGCGACGCTCCTGCCCGATAACCCCGGCGAACCAGCGCACGGCTGCTTCCCCCGAATCGGAAGCCAAGGCTGTGACCAGTACACCGGCCGCCGCCTGCGCCAGTTCGTCAAACTCTTCGTTCATGCCGCCGCGGCCTCCAGCCTGAAACCGTGCGCGAACCCCGGGCCGCGCGCGACCTCCCCCGTAGGCCGACCCCCGCGGCCCCGCTCGCTGGGTAGCGCTACGCACACACGCCCGGGGCCCCCCTCGCCCAGCCGCGCGTTAGATTCGTGTTCGTCAATCCAAGGTGGCTCTTCTTGCGTCTGCCATTCCATGCAGGCTCCCCTCCTACCCCGCGTGCCGCGCTGCAGCACGTCGTTATGAGAATGACGCGGACCCCGCCCGCCCAGGAGTACACTACAGGTGTTCGACCTTCTCCGGGGATTTCTCAACCGGCTATGGAGATAACTCATCAGTGCCATTGAATGCCCCAATCCCGCGATCCCCGACTCCGGTGCCGCGACGGCCTGCAGGTTAATCTCGGCGAGCCCTCCGTCACCAATGCCGGCAGTACATCGAGTTCCACGTGCTCGCACCCTGCATGATCACCTGAGGCAAGGCCATTGGGCCCTGCGCCTTTCTGCTTCACCAGTGTTCGACTTTCAGCGTGAGCGTGGCTGCGTCGTTGGTGGTGAGCGTGTGGGCGACATGACAAACTCCGTCCGGCGGTGCCGGGCGGGGTTTGGTGTTCATGGTGTCGGCGGGGTGCTCATTCTGTTGAGATCACCAGAAGGCCAGGATGGACCGCTACACACGGACGAATGAAGCGCGTTGCGTGTCAGCGATAGCCAGGAGGCGTCTCCGGTCCAGATAGGCCAGGCCGCGTTGGATAGCCTGGTGGTGGTACCTGGGGAGGCCTTGGCCCGCCTGGCGCGAGAAATCCCCAGATTACCAGGGCTACTCCACTAATGGCAGCGACGATGAGCACGTAATACCCAGTGGTCACAGCTCCGCAGTCTGCGGCTATGTTGTTAGAGAGCCCTTGGGCGATTTGGCCGAGGACGCTGCTGCACGCACTATGTGCCTGACTTACCGAAAACCGCTCTCCACTAAGTGTGAGCCATGGGACGAACAGACCGATTACCGCGACAATGACAGCCGTGGCTCCTCCCGCTATCCGGAGTCGCCGTGCCTTGTCCCGGGCGGACTGTGCATGCGAATGCGGGCGGTCCCCGAACGGATGCGAGTGGCACCGCCCGCCGTGCCAGTGGACATAACGATCCACGCCTGGGCCTGGGTTGGCAGTCATTGGCTCATCTCTATCTTCTATCTGTTCCCCCTTCTGCTACCCGCTGGGATTAAGACGCGCAGCTGAAGACGGTTGTGCACACCCGCACAACGGCACGATGCTACTAAGCATCCTCAGCAGCGGGGAGCCACTTCGGAACCGGAACAGGCGATGAGCTGCCGTCCTCAAACGGCAGGTCCCGCGCGTCAGCCCTGGCCACGACGATCGGGCAGATCGTCCCGTCCACCGCGCGGCGCATGACGTGATCCGGCATCGGCTGCTGGATATCGACGATGTCGGGCCGCCCGCCGGCGCCCAGCACGCCGGCGACGTGCAGGGCCCGCAGGCCAATGCCCAGCCCGACCTCAAGGACCCGTTGTCCCGGCCGGACGCCCAGCAACGGGTCGAGACGGCGGTTGGTCAGGAACGGCACCGTCAGGTCCAGCAGCCACGGCTGCGCGTACGGGTGGGGGCCGAATCGGTCCCCTACCAGGCCGCGGCGGCGGCCGCCGCGGCCGCTGCGATCAGGACCGGGCGCTTCACCGGGACCCGCCGTCGCGCTCGTCGCGCCACGCGGCCACGGCGAGCTGGACGCAGGCCGCTGCCTGGCCGATCCCGGCCCAAACATGCCGCGGGCCCCAGTCATCGCCGGTCTTGCCGCTCATCACAGCCTCCTCAAAGGTCGAGGCGGGTAATCGGGTCTTCGTCTGCCCGGGCGGGCAGCCCGCAGACAGTTGCACACAGAGGGTCAGCAGTCCAGTTAGCCGGGTTAAGGCCAAGCAGGTGCAGCCTCGCGTACACGCCGAACGCACCGCCAAGCTGGTAGCTGCCTGGCAGCGGTGCCGCCCCGGCCTCTTCCTGAGCCATGTCCAGGTAGATGTTCACGTCGAGCCCGTCGACCGGCTGCATCGAGCAAAGCATCTGCACGTTCTTGGCGATGTGATCGTCCAGGACGCGGTATTCCCAGTTCACCCCGTACCTGGTCACGTACGACGACTGCCCGCTGACGTGGTTGCAGCCGTAACCGAGCGGCTTGGCCGCGCTGATCCCTCCGGCGCCGCTCGTACTCCCCTGACGGCCTCGGCCAGCCTCCCTGTCGCCGGCTTGGCCCGCGGGACACCACCAGATGACGCGGATCGAGGCAGGGAACGCTTTCCGGCGTCGTGCCAATACTTACGTGTGGACGACGAGAAGCTGCGATCCGGTCCAATCGAGGCGCCGGCGGACTTCGAGGACGCGTTCCGGGAGCACTTCGCGCAGGTTTACCGGTTCATCGCCCGGCGCGTCGGAACCGGCCTGGCCGAGGACTTGGCGGCCGAGGCCTTCGCCACCGCGTACCGGCGGCGGGCTTCCTACGACCGTGAGCGCGGGTCGCTGCGATCGTGGCTGTTCGGGATCGCGGCCAACATTGTGCGCGAGCACTGGCGCGACGAGCAGCGGCTGCTTGAGCTTGACGCGCGGCTGGCGTCCGGCGGCACCGGGTCTTTCGACGATGACGCCGACTCTCGCGTGGTCGCCGCCGCGCTGGCACCGCAAATCGCGGGGGCGCTCGCGGCGCTGAACCCCGAGCAGCGCGAGGTGCTGCTGCTGCACGCCTGGGCCGACCTCAGCCACGAGGAGATCTCGGCGGCCCTGGGGATCGCCAACGGGACGGCCCGGTCGCGGCTGTCGCGGGCCCGCGCGGCGCTGCGCGCCAGGCTCGGCGAGTTCGACTTCACCCTCTGGACCTTCAAGGAGGCTGACCATGCCTGATGAGATCGACCTGCTGCGGGCGTTCCGGGCGGACACCGCGGGGCCGGATGACGCCGCCTGGGCGCGCGCGCGTGCGGCCGTGGCACAGGCCGAGGGTGCGGCCACGCCGGCCCCCCGCTCACGCCGCCGGCGGCCGCGCGGGAACTGGAGATTTCCCGGGGACCGGGTCAACCGGGGCCGGGTCATTGTCGCCGCCGCCGTGGCCGTCGTCGTCGGTGTCGCCGCCGGGGTAGTTGCGACGGTCCTGCAGGGGCCGCCGAGCCTGAGCGCGCCGGTGGCCACCGCGTGGCAGCCGGCCCGGCCGCTGCCATCCGGTTCCGGGGGCGTCACGGCTCCGGCCGGCACCTGGCGCCTGCTGAGCTACCTCGTCGCCAGGGGCTGGCAGGAGAACACGTCGGGCCCTGAGCCGGGACTGCTCACCTGCCCCACGGCGGCGACCTGCTACGTCGAGGGCGACAGCTCGACGTCGCCGAGCGGCCCGTCGGACATGAACTCGTTCTACGTCTCCAGCGACGGCGCGCAGACCTGGAGCGTGCTGCCCGTGCCGGCCGGTGTCACGTTCACGTCGGCCCTGTCGTGCGCGTCCGTGACGGACTGCTCGGCGGGCGGGCTGTACTACGGGCACCAGCCCGTGTACCTGACGACCGCGAACGGCGGGCATTCCTGGACCATGCGGCCGCTGCCCGCCGACGTGGGCCAGATCATCACATTGGCCTGCGTCACCGCTACGACCTGCCGGGGACTGGCATCAGCCGCTGGGGAGACGATGACCCATGGGTTCGGGACGCTCTTGTCCGGCACGCGGTTCTTCGTCACTTCCGACGGCGGCAGGGACTTCGCCCTGGCGTCGTTCCCCAAGGACGCGGCGATCCAGAGCGTGGCCTGCCCGACCGCCTCCGGCTGCGTAGCGATCGGCGTGTACGGCGACTTCGATCCCAAGACGGGCCCCGACCTCGACCACGGCGTGCTGCTGACATCCGATGACGGCGGCATGACCTGGCAATGGGGTACCTGGCCGAAGGGCTACGGCCCCGGCGCGGAACCCGAGGTCACCTGCGCGGACGCCAGCCACTGCGCGATGATCGGCTTCGTTGAGCACGACGGCACGGAGCGAGATCAGGTCGGCTACACGTCGGGGAAGGACGCCGCGCAGTACACCGTGATCGGGTTCTCCTCCGACGGCGGGAGGACCTGGACGACCAGCACGTTCCCGCGCTCGATGCCCTACCCGATGATCGACGCGCTGACCTGCCCCACGCCGGCGACCTGCTACGCGGCCGGAAGCGACCTCATCGCGCAGCGGATCGGCAACACGTACAACGCGGGGTCCTCGGTCGTCGCGGTCACGCACGACGCCGGCCGCACCTGGCAGCGCGTCACCTTCGCCGTCCCCGCGCAGGTACCTGGCGGGATGCAGGGCGACTCGTTCCTGGACATCGGCCAGATCCAGTGCCCGCAGGCGGACGCGTGCGTCGCGATCGGGATCTCCGACCAGGGGTCGACATCCACTCCCATTTACACCAATCACGGTTAGACATCCCCGGGTCGTGTGGGGTGCCGACGACGGCGATGCAGGTGATGTCACGGCCGCGTCCGCGGCGGGGTGACGCGACGACAGTGCCACTCAGGTCTGGGCGGCGGCGGGCCGCGGCTCGCCGCCGCCCAGCACCGCGAGCACCGACCGGACGGCAGCGGTGACGGGTTGCGGCTCGGGATCGGCCGGCAGGTCGCCCCGGGTTGGCACGGCCCCGGCTTGTATCGCGTCCGCCGCCCCGCGCAGCGCCGCGGACAGCTGGCGCACCGAGCCGGGCGCGGGCGCGGGGGCACCGCGGCTGATGGCGACCGCCGTCGCGGTGACCGCGTCCATCACTTCTTCGAGGCCGACCTCGGCGGGCCACCAGGCCGTCGCGCGGCGGCTGACGGGCGCCGGCTCGGACATGGTCCGCTGGAACTCGGCGCGCAAGTCCGACAGGGAGCGGCCCACTTTCCGCCGCAGCTGCGAGCGCCGCTCGGGCCGCCCGGCGTCGGCCGCCGGTGCCCCGAGCGCCCCGAGCGTCCCGAGCGTCCCGAGCGTCCCCGGCGCCCCCGGCGCCCAGGCGGTGACGAGCGCTTCCTGCATGTACGCGCTGACCGTCTTGAGCGTCGCGGCGAACTGCCCGGGCAGGTGCGCCTGCCAGCTCGACGGCCACGGCGCGTACCCGATCAGCAGGACTATCGCGCAGCCGAGCAGGGTGTCCACGAGCCGGTCCACGGCCAGCCGCCAGCCGGAAGAGACCTGCAGGTCGATCAGCAGCACGACGAGGGGCGTCAGGAACATCGCGGACAGCCCGAAGTTGCGGCTCTTCCCGTACGGGAGCAGCGCCGCGAACACGCCGAACGGGACCAGCAGCCACAGCCCGAACGGGACCACCGCCAAGGTCGCCGCGCCGAGCACGGCGCCAGCCACCGTCCCCGCGCCGCGCTGCACGGCGCGGGTGAATACCGAGCCGTAGTCCGGCTTGAGGATGACCGCCACGGTGAGCACCACCCAGTACGACCGTTGCACCGTGAGCACCTGGGTCAGCACCGCGGCCACGCCGGTGCACACGATCAGCCGGATGGTGAACGTCCAGGCGATCCGGCCCCCGGCCAGCTGGTCGCGCAGGTACGCCGCCCGGCCCCTGACCCGGGACCGCCAGTCAGTCGGCGCCGGGGGAGCGGACGGCGGCGCCGAGTTTCCCGAGATCGCGCGGGCCAGGCTGACCATGGAGTCGCGCAGTGCGAGCGCCCCAGGACCCTGCGACCACTGCGGGGGGATCAGCGGCAGTCCCGCGCCGGCCCGTGCGGCACCCCGTCCCCGGCCGGTCCCGCGTCCGGCGGGACCGCCGCGTCCGTGCGCGATGGCGTCGGCGAGCCGCTCTATCGTGTCGGTGACCCATGGGGGCGGCCGCTCGCCGGCGGCGCGCAGCGACAGCGCCGCCTCGGCCATCTGATGGCTCACGTTCAGGACGGCCACCAGGTGCATGGCCGCGCGGTTGCGTCCGCTGGCGTACGAGCGGCCGGTGAGCAGCATGTCGTAGGCAGCGTTGAGCGCGTTGGTCACCTGCCCCCGCACCGTCGCCACCGCCGGGGTCCCGATCGCGCGCAGGAAAGCGGCGAAGGAGTGGTAGACGGCGGCGACCGCCCGCTGTTCGGCTCCGCGCGGGGAGAGCAGCCAGCTCGGCGTGATCAGCGCGAGCGCCCACACCGCCCCGGCGGCAAATTCCAGTGCCGTGTGCCACCACGGCCGCAGCGCGCCGATGGAACCGAGGCCGAGCGCGCTGTAGGTGAGCAGCTGCAGGCCAGTGGCCGAGCCTGTCCCGCCGAGCCGGGCGAGGATCGCTGACACCCCGGCGACCACGACGAGGGCGATGACCGCGAGCCAGCCGCGGCCGTGGATCAGCGAGCCGATGACCAGCCCCCCGGCGCCGCCGAACACGGCGGCGGTGCCGATCCGGCGCACCCGTGCCCAATACGGGCCGCCGTTGTCGATCAGGACGCCGAGCAGCCCGCCCAGGGCGGGCAGGATGACCAGCTCGCGCCGTCCGGTGATGTACCCGGCGGCGAGCGGGACCCAGATGGCGAACACGGCGCGGATCATGTCCGGCCACGGGACCGGCGCCTTCTTCGGGCGCATCGCACCGGCCAGCCAGTCGGGCACTGCCCCGGCCAGCCAGTCGGGAACGGCTAGCCGTGCGCCGTGAACGCTCCTCACAACAGATCTTCTTACCCGGGGCCGGCGCCCGGGGTCGACCGCCCGCCTCCCGCCGCGGGCAGCCTGCGCGGCGCGGCATCGCGACGCTGGCGCCGAGGGGCCGGCGACTGGACACTTGGCGGTATGAGCATAAGCGCCATGAAACTGACCGGGATGCGGATTTTGCCCCGCGCTGCGGTGCTGACCGCCTGCGCGGCCGCCGCCGTGGCGGCGACGGCCTGCAGCGGCACGCCCGCGTCGACGGGATCGGCAGCGCCCACGGCGTCGTCGGCGACGGCGCAGCCGGCGCCCACACCGACGCCAGCGCCGCCCGCGCTGTCGGTTCCCCAGCTCAAGCAGCGCGCCGCGGCCGACGCCGCCTCGATCCTCGCGTCGTTCGTCCCCCCGCCTGGCGCGCGGCGGCTGGCGAAGGCGCCGGCTGTCGCCCACGGCTTGCTGACCCGCCCGGCTTTTTCCATCGGCTCGTTCGACCAGGTAGACGACGTGTCCTGGTGGGAGGCGACCGACCAGCCGCAGTACGTGCTCGCCTGGGAGCTGGGCCAGATACCTTCCAGGTTCCAGGTCGGCGGCCCCACGACCCTGGTGCCGGGCCCGACTCTGGCCTGGTATGACACCTACTGGCTGTCCCCGGTCACCGGCGTGCTGGTGTGGCGGGACATGGTGATCGAGACCGTGGGCGCGGGCGGCGGGCGGACCGCGATCCGGGTGGACGCCCAGGTGACCTGGCAGCCGCCCCGTCCCGCGTCCGAACGCGTGCCGGCCGCCGCCCGGGTGGTGACGATCGCCGAGGTGCCGGCCAGCAAGTCCGCCACGGGCCTGCCGAAACCGGAGACGATCACCAACCCGGCGGTCGTCAGCAGGCTCGCGGCGGCCACCGACGGCCTGGAGCTGCTCCCGCCTGGCAAATATGCCTGCCCGCCGCCGACGGGCAACGCGCTCATGCTGACGTTCCGCGCGCAGGCAGCCGGCCCGGCGCTGGCCGTCGCGAACAGCATCGGCGGCTGCGAGAGCGTGACGTTCACGGTCGACGGCAGGTCGCAGCCCGCGCTCGCGGGCGCGGAGTCGTTCAACACCCAGGTGCTCAGCCTCGCCGGCCTGAGGTGGCAGCTGTAGCGAGCAGAAAGAAGGCGCCACCCAACGGCCCCCGAGGGGTCGGCCAGGGACCGGCCGGCCTGCCGCGGTTGACACGGCGATAGATAACCGCTATCTATTAGCTAACCGTTAGAGAGAAGGCAGCGCGCCGTGCAACAGGAAGTGGTCCTCGCCATGCTCGCGAAGGAGCCGTCACACGGCTACGAGCTCCGCGCGCGGCTCAAGCACGCGCTCGGCCCGGTCGGCGCGGACCTGAACGCCGGCCAGGTGTACGTGACGCTGACCCGGCTGGAGAAGGCGGGCCTGGTCGTGAGCGCGCCCGCCGACGGGGTCCGCGACCGGCCGGACCGCAAGGTGTACGAGCTGACGGCTCTCGGCCAGCAGCGCGTGACGGAGTGGCTGGCCGAGGTGAGCTGGCCTAGGCCCGACCTGACGGAGTTCCACCTGAAGCTGATCGCCGCGGCCGCCGCGCGGCTCGCCGATCCGCTGGCGATCGTGGACGCGCAGCGCCGTGAGCTGCTGCGCCGGCTGCGGGACGCGCAGCGGGCCGCGCTCGCCGAGCCGGATGACTCGAACGCGGCGCTGCTGCTCGAAGGCATCGTGCTCCGCCTGCAGGCCGACCTGCGCTGGCTTGAGGCCTGCGAACGCGACTGGACAGACCGGAGGAACCGCCCGTGAACGCACCGCTGCTGAGCGCCCGCGGCCTGCGCAAGGAATACGGCAAGGCAGACGCCCTGGTCCGCGCCGTCGCCGACGTCGACATCGACGTCGCGGCCGGCGAGACCGTGGCGGTCATGGGACCGAGCGGCTGCGGCAAGTCGACCCTGCTGCACGTGCTCGGCGGCCTCGACCGCCCGAACGCCGGCCAGGTCACGCTCGCCGGCCAGCGCCTCGACGAGCTGAGCGAGCGCGGCCTGGCCAGGCTGCGGCGCGACGCCGTCGGGTTCGTCTTCCAGGCGTTTCACCTGATGGACGAGCTCACCGCGGTGGAGAACGTGGAGCTGCCCGCGCTGCTGGCCGGCCGCTCGGCGCGCGCCGCCCGGCGCCGCGCCATGGAGCTCCTGGACCGGACCGGCCTGCGGGACCGCGCCCGGTTCCTGCCGTCCGCGCTGTCAGGGGGTCAGCGGCAGCGGGTCGCGATCGCCCGCGCCCTGGCCAACGACCCGCTGGTCGTGCTCGCCGACGAGCCGACGGGCAACCTGGACAGCGCCGCCACCCTCGAGGTGCTCCGGCTGTTCGACGGCCTGCACCAGGCCGGCCAGACGCTGCTCGTCGTCACGCACGACTCGCGGATCGCCGCGACGGCGGACCGGCTGATCAGCATGCGTGACGGCGAGTTCACCGACGAGACCCGGCTGACCGGCGGCACAACCGGCAGCCTCGGCAAGCTCGCCGGCCTGGAGAGCTGACCATGGGCCGCCTCGCCCTCGTCGCCCGGCTGGCCGCCCGCGATCTGCGGTACCGCCCGTCCGAGGCCATCCTGCTGCTGCTCGCGATCACCGCCGCCGCCACCACGCTCACCCTCGGCCTCGTCCTGCACGGCGTCACCTCCGGCCCCTACGAGCGCACCCGCGCCGCGACCGCGGGCCCGGACCTGGTGGCCACCGTCTCCCCCGCGAAAGGCAGCAGCCAGCCCGGGGTCCGCGCGAACCTGCTCGCACTGGCCAAGGCGCCAGGCGTCACCGCGTCGAGCGGCCCGTACCCGGTCACCCTCGCCGCGCTGCGCGGCGGCGGCTACACGGCGCCGGCCATGGTGGAAGGCCGTGCCGAGGCACCGTCGGCGGTCGACCGGCCGCTGCTGACGGCGGGCAGCTGGGTGCGGCCAGGCACGGTGGTGCTCGAGCGCAGCTTCGCCGCCGCGCTCGGAGTGGAGGTAGGAAACAAGATCACTCTGAACGGGCGGTGGTTTCTCGTCTCGGGCATCGCCGTCTCCGCCGCGGTGCCGCCCTATCCGGGGGCCTGCCTGATCGGCTGCTATTTCACCCCCTCCGTGCCGCCCGGCCAGCCGGGCCTGGTGTGGACGACTCAGCAGGCCGCCGAGTCGCTGGCCTCGTCCGAGCCGCTGGTCTGGCTCATGAACCTGCGACTCGCCGATCCCGCCGGCGCCACTTCGTACGCTAATTCGTATAACGCCACGCAAAGAGCGCACACCGCGTTGTCTGCGCCCTATCTGGTGTCGTGGCAGCAGATCGCGGCGCAGGTCGGCCTGGTCGTGTCCGACGAACAGCAGGTGCTGCTGGTCGCGAGCTGGCTGCTCTGCCTGCTCGCGGTGGCCAGCGTGGCGGTGCTGGCCGGCGGCCGGATGGTCGGGCAGGTCCGCCGGGTCGGGCTGCTCAAGGCGGTGGGCGCCACCCCGGGGCTCGTGGCCGCCGTGCTGCTCGCCGAGCACCTGGTGCTCGCGCTGGCCGCCGCGGCGATCGGCCTGGCGCTCGGCTGGCTAGCCGCGTCGCTGCTCACCAGCCCCGGCGCCGGCCTGCTCGGCAGCGCGGGCCCGCCATCGATGACCGTGTCCGGCGCCGGGCTCGTCGTGGCCGTGGCCCTGCTCGTCGCGGTCGCCGCGACCGCGGCGCCCGCGATCCGCGGCGCGCGCGCCAGCACGGTCGGCGCGCTCGCCGAGGTCGCCAGGCCGCCCAGGCGGCGGCCGCTCATCACCAGGTGCTCCGCGCTGCTGCCCGTGCCGCTGCTGCTCGGCACGCGGATCGCCGCCCGGCGGCCGCGGCGCACGCTGCTGAGCGCGGTCAGCGTGGTCGTCACGGTCGCCGGGGTGGTCGCGGCGCTCACGGTGCACGCCCGGTTCGACAGCTCCTTCGGCGCCGGCGGCGGGCTCGTGAATCCGCTCTTCACCCGCATCAGCCAGGTGATGTCGGTCCTGACCGTCGCGCTCCTGGTCCTGTCGGCGGTCAACGCGCTGCTCATCACGTGGGCGACCACGCTCGACGCGCGCCGGCAGGCGGCCCTGGCCCATGCCCTCGGCGCGACTGCGGGACAGCTCAGCGCCGGCCTGGCGGTCGCGCAGATGCTGCCCGCGCTGGCCGGCGCCATCGCGGGCATCCCGGCGGGCCTGCTGCTGTACGCGGCGGTGCGCACGGGCGGCCCGATGACCTACCCGCCGGCCTGGTGGCTGGCCTGCGTCGTGATCGCGACCCCGCTGGCGGCCGGCGCCCTCACCGTGGTCCCGTCACGGCTCGCGGCCCGCACCGGGGTCGGCCCGGTCCTGCAGTCCGAGGCGGCGTTATGGGACGTGTCCTTCTTACCTGCCGGCTTGCCGCCCGCGACCTGCGGCACCGGCCCGCGCAGGCGGTGCTGCTGCTCCTCGCGATCACCGCCGCGACCGCGACATTGACGCTGGGACTCGCGCTCAACGGGGTGACAGCCAGCCCCTACCTGCGCACCAGGGCCGCGACGAACGGGCCGGACGTGACGGCCAGCGTCTATCCCGGCGGACCGGACGGGACCCAGCCGGCGAACACCGCCCCGCTGACGGCGCTGCTCGCGGTGCCCGGCGTCACCGCGAGCAGCGGCCCCTTCCCTGTCGCCTCCGCCATGCTCAGGGCGCGCGGGTATGCCGTGCCCGTGCAGGCGGAAGGACGCGACGAGGCGCCGGCCGCCGTCGACCAGCCGGCGCTGACGCAGGGCACCTGGGTCCGCCCAGGCGGCGTGGTGCTCGAGCGGACGTTCGCGCAGGCGCTCGGCGTGACCATAGGCGACCGGGTCACGCTGAACGGCCGGCCTTTCGTGGTCGCTGGCATCGCCGTCACCGCCGCGATCCCCGAATACCCGGGGGTCTGCTACTACCTGACGTGCAACGCGGACGCGCAAGCCGAAGAATCCGGCATGGGCCTGGTCTGGGTCACCCAGCCCGCCGCCCTGAGCCTTGCCACAGCCGCGATGCCGGTGTCCTACGTGCTGAACCTGAAGCTCGGCAACCCGGCAGCCGCGCCCGCGTTCGCCGCCGCGCACGGCCCGGTCACCCCGGGGGGTGCGCAGACATCGTCGCCCGTTGAGGTGCTGACCTGGCAGCAGATCCAGTACGCGGACGACGACCTGGTCTCCGTCGCGCAGCAGGTGCTGACGCCGGGCGGCTGGCTGGCGGTGGCGCTCGCGGTGGCCAGCGTGGCCGTGCTGGCCGGCGGGCGGATGACGGAGCAGGCCCGGCGCGTCGGGCAACTCAAGGCGGCCGGCGGCACCCCGGCCATGGTCGGCGCCGTGCTGCTCGCCGAGCACGTGTTCCTCGCCCTGGTCGCGGCCGCGGCCGGGCTGGGCGTCGGCTGGCTCATCGCGCCGCTGCTGACGAACGCCGGAGCGGGCCTGATCGGCGCCCCAGGGGCGCCGGCGCTTACCGGCGGCACGATCGGGCTGGTCGCCGCCGTGGCGCTGGGCGTGACGCTCGCGGCGACGCTCGTCCCCGCCGTCCGCGCGGCGCGCACGAGCACGGTCGGCGCGCTGGCCAATTCCGCGCGCCCGCCGAGCCGCGGGGCACTGCTGATCGCCGTCTCCGCGCGGCTGCCGGTTCCGCTGCTGATCGGGCTGCGGCTGATCGCTCGCCGGCCGCGTCGTGCGCTGCTCGGCGCCGCGAGCACCGCGGTAACGGTCACCGGGATCGTCGCGGTCATGGCCGCACACCACGCCGGCGACGTGGCGGCCAGGCGCAACGACTGGTTTACCGGGCTCAGCGATCCGGTCACCGGCCGCGTCGGCCAGGTGATGGCGGTGCTGACGGTCGTGCTCGTCACGCTGGCGGCGGTCAACGCGATCGTCATCGCCTGGGCCACGGCGCTGGACGCCAGGCAGCCCACGGCCCTGGCCCGCGCGCTCGGCGGGACGCCGCGGCAGGTCACCGCCGGCCTGGCGGCGGCCCAGGTGCTGCCCGTGCTGCCCGGCGCGCTGGCCG
>JASHPP010000081.1 GCA_030038035.1 Trebonia sp. | reverse complement strand
AACGGGCGCGACGGGCCCGGACCCGCCGGCGGGCGCGACGGGCCCACCCCCGGCCAGGCCGCACAGCTGGCGGACCTGCTGCGCCGGCTGAACGTCACCTTCGAGCCGATCGCCGCCGGCAGCTGCGACCACCGGCACCGCGAGGACCGCTACACCCCCAGCCGCACGCTCAAGCACCTGACCCGGGCCCGCACCGCCACCTGCCCGGCCCCCGGCTGCGGCGCCCAGGCCTACCACTGCGACCTGGACCACACCCGCCCCTACCCGCACGGCATCACCTGCGAATGCGGCCTGGCACCCCTATGCAGACGCCACCACCGGTGCAAGCAAGCCCCGGGGTGGAGGCTCGAACAGCCCGAACCAGGCCACATGCGCTGGACAACCCCATCCGGCCGTGTCTACACCACCACGCCCACCGTCTACGACACAGTGGGGTAGCGGAACGCTGCCGCTCGCGCGTTGGCTGTGCGCTCACTTCCACGACGCCAGGGACGTCCGCTTGCGCCCCGCCCGCCCACCCTGTTCGCCGCCTACGCCGTCGGCTCCGACGCCGCCGCGTCAGCGACGATCATCTGGCACTTCCAGCCATCTGCCCGCTGATCCCGAGCCCTGGACTGGCGCCGCTGCCACGGCAGGCACTGCACGGCATGAGCCGGGCAGCCGCATGTGGATGTGCCCGTCGGTGAACCAGTGCGGCGGATTGGCCGGGCTGAGCTCCCGGAACGGGTACCCGGCCTTTTCCGCTACGCGGCAGGACGCCAGGTTACCGACATCGTGCACGAGCATGATCTGCCGCAGGCTCGCCCCGGCGAACGCATCGAAGACCCAGTCGGTCACCGCCATGACCGCCGCCGGAGCGATGCCACGGCCCCGCGCTGCCACCGCGGTCCAGTAGCCGATCTCGGCGGTCTCGCGCTCGCCGATCCGGCCGGTCTCCTCGCGATTCTTCAGTCCGACATTCCCCGCCAGGACACTGCCGCCGACACCGTCCGCCTCGAGTACGGCGAAGCTCAGCCGGTCACCGTCGCGCCAGCCGCGGTCCTGGCTCGCGAGCCACCGGGCAGCGTCGCGCTCGCCGGCCGGCCCGGCCCGACGCTGCGCCCCGCCGGGCAGCGCGGTCCTGACCGGGCGTTCGTCCGGTCGCCACCACATGCCAGCGGTGGGGTACTCGCGCCTCATCTCGGCGGCCAGTGCGGGGATGTCCGCCGCTCGCCAGGGCCGCAGGATCAGCGCTGGCTGGCGGCTCACGGCCGGCACGCACAGCTCGGGGAATCTCAGCCCGTCTGTCATGCCGCGAATAATGCTGGACCACCGGCATCGCGCTCAACCGGGTTTCGCCCAGGTGATCGGCTAAGGATGAGAGCGCAAGGCACCGGCAGCGTGAGCCAGAACTGGACGTTCTGCTGGCGGCACATGGTCCGGTCGGCACGATCGCAGGTCGTTCCGGAGTATCGGCGCTATGGTGCCGGGTGGCGAGGGCGCTCTCTCAGATCCTTGCATACCTGGCGTATCGGGACGCCCGCCCGGCTGGCGGCGGCGCGGATGTAGGCGACCGCCGCGTACATGGCGTACTGCCAGAAGTCGTCGGACTGCCACCAGGCGACCTCGTCCAGCAGGTCCGGGTCGGTCCCGCCATGGACGGCTGCCGCGGCCAGCACCGCGTACTGGAGCTTGGCGTTGCGGCGGCCGCGGAAGGGGCCCTCGGGCAAGAACCGCTCGCGCAGTCCCTCCAGGGGCAGCGGGTCAGCCCGGCTGGCCCCGCACCACTCCAGCGCGTCCGCTGCTAGCTGGAGGAACACCTCGCCGGGGAAAGTGTCGTTGCGCGGGTGCAGGGCCGCAAGCCCGCCAAGCACCTCGGCGATGTCAGTGTCGCTGGCGAGCCCGTGGAGCAGCATACGACGGGCGGTCATGGCGTCCTCAGCGGTCGGCCGCTTCCTGCTGGGCATGCCACGACGGTAGACCAGAGCAGTCAACCGCGGGTGGCCTTTCCGGGCCGACCGTGCAGCACGGCCGTGCAGCATTTGGGCATCAGTCACCGCTAGCCGTTCGGCTGCAGACCAGGGGTGTCAAAGAACGTGTCCAGAGCGCTGGTGTCTGCCTCGGCCTGGGCCATCTGCTCCGCTGTGTCGCTCGTAACCGGCAGCGACGCGAGCTGGGTCAGCTCCCGGATGGCCGTCGTCCACCGAGGATTGTTGGCTGACTTCAGGTCGTTGGCTGCCGCCATTTGGGGCTGGTCCACGAACGCGGCGGGAACCTTGGCCGTCAGCTCCCACTGGGCCCGCGCGGCGCTGAACGCCGTCGAGGTAGAGCTGCTCGGCTTGGGAACCGGCGGTGGCCCGTCGCTGTTAACCAGGCTGAAACTGGCGTTGTCGCTCTTGGGGTTTTGCAGGCTCGTCGGTACGATATGGTTCTCGAAACGGGCCATGGTGAGTGTCCACTGCCTGCTGACAAAGAGCACGCCGGCGTTGCTAGCACCAGTGTTCTTGCCAGGGGTGGTGTTCAGGCCAGGGAGCTTTCCTGTGGTGGCCAGGCCAGAGATTCTCGTGAACGATATGTCCTTGATGTATGGCATGCCAGCCGACGCAGGAGACGAGGCATCTTCGAGGGCTATCCATGTGCCTGACTGGTCAAACTGCCCACCTGACGGACCAGTGCCGGTTATTGGATTGGCTTCGTTCGCCAGCTCCTGGCCCGTGGTCAGGTCAGCGACCAAATAGTCGACCGTGCCGCTCGGTGGCAGGAATACAGCCGAGTAAATCTCGTCGCCAGGGAAAACCTGGAAGGCAAACTGTGGCTGCTCATAAGCAGGAGGGTTATTGTTGCCAGGAAATACCTCTATCTCTTCCTCGAACATTGCGTAGGTAGGGCTGCTCGGGAAACTGGACGCGAGGTCTTTCTTGCCATTGCAGGCGAACGCAATGCCGTCCTGGGTGAGCAGGTTGTCCTCCGGGAAAGGGTCAGGCGGAATGGGAGCGCCCATAGCGCCGTATCCTCCGATGCCAACCCATATGCCTGCGACCTGGTCTGGGTTGGAGCAGGTGAAGGTCGGCACAGTGAACTCGGCAGCGATCTCATCGGCGCAGTCACAGTCGAGGTAGGTACTGAGCCGGCCAGCGAACGTTGAACTGCTGACTCCCGAGAATGGATGATGGCCTGTTGCGGTTGGCAGCGATCCCTTGGCGGGGATGTTCGTTGGCAAGTCCTCGGGCAGCCTGATGCCGTGGTAGACCTGGCCAGGGACCAGATAGGCCGCGTGATGCGTGCTGCTGCTGCTGGTGCCGCACGCGGCCAGCAGGCCCGTGAGGGCCAGGCAGGCGATGAGTGCTAGCCGTCTCATGAGCAGTCAGCTATCAGGGCTGCGATGGACGTGTTAACGGGGCCAGCCAATGCCGGGTTCACGCCATTGCCGGCGACTCCCATGTAATTGACGGCATTCCAGGCGAATACCATCGCGTCATCGGAGACCCGCGTTCCGCCATTGTAGTTGACCAGATCTTGCTCGGCAGTAGAGAGCGTGTTCTCCGCGGTGATGCTCGGCGGGTTGACGGAGCTGAGCGTGCCCACCGTCTTGAGCACGGCGATGACCTGTGCCACGGTAAGTGGAGGCTGGCCATTGGCCTGCAAGTTGCCGTGGTCAGTTGCGCTCTGGCAGGTGAGCATGCCGTAAGGGGCCATGCCGCCTGGGGTCTGACTCTGGTCGGCAAGCTCGGCCGCCGTCGCCGCCTGGGCCTGGTTACCGTCGCCTGCCGCAGGCTTCGGTGATGTTTGCGCAGCCGCCTGTGTCGTAGCAGGCGGTGCTGGCTTCGGTGCCGATGCTGAAATGCTGTCGCCGCATCCGCTGATTCCTGCTCCCGCCGCCAGCACGATCATTCCGATAGCGGCAACGATAATCCCCTTGTTCATGTTGGCCCCCCGTAACATTGGTGAAAACCCACCGCGCACTACGCA
>JASHPP010000626.1 GCA_030038035.1 Trebonia sp. | reverse complement strand
GCTGTGGGCGGCGGGCCGGGGGCTGCAGCGGTCGGGCCTGAGGCTGCGACGGGCGGTCTGGGCGCTGCGACGGGCGGAGCGGACCCGACGGGCGGAGCGGACCCGACGGGCGGAGCGGAGCCGAGGGGCGGAGCGGGCCCGAGGGGCGGAGCGGGCCCGACGGGCGGGGGCCGGTGAAGTCGGCCGGGGGCCTGACGGGAGCGATCGGGCGGCCGGAGTCGCCGAGCGCCTCGAAACCACCCGAATCGCGCATGGACCAATACGGATCAACGTCACGGATAGGCGCGAACCCGCCGGAGTCACGCACCGCGCCGAACTCGCCGGGGCGACGCACGGCGCCGAATCCGCCGGAGTCACGGATGGCGTCGAACCCGTCAGTCCCCCGGACGCGGGCGAGTCTGCCGCCCGCGTCCTGGACACGGCCAGATCCGCCCGAGTCGCCCGGGCTCCGGGGCACCTCAAACTCGTAACCTGGGACTTCGCCGAAGGCACGCGGGCTGGTTTGAGCCGGCCGGCCGGCACCATCCGGCCGCGGGTGCGGGCGCTTGGCCGCCTGGGGATCGCGGCGTTCGGGGGGCCGCGCATGCGGAAAGCGGGGACGCTCGGCGTCCCCTGCCCCGCGATCGCCGCTCCTACCCCTGCTACTCACCGTGTGTCTACCCGTGCAATCGCTGGTGCAGGACCGGGCAGCAGCCCAGTTGACCTGTGTTCGCTTGCGCCCGATCGTACCGGTCCCGAACGTGGCCGAAGGCGGAAACAGCCGTACACAGCGGCACGCAACGGCTTCCGCGCCCGGGCGCAGCGCGCCGGCGCCCGCTGCCGCGCGCCTCGCATGCCTGGCTGCCCGCGGCGGGCCTCGCGCCAGGTGCTGGCGGGAAATTTCACATGCTGGGACGATTCCCTGAACTTAGGACCCGAGCGGCAGCTCTGGTGTCGTAATTTGTCACGTTTTGTCCGTACGGCTTGGGTCCTAACTTGCGCCGGCCGGACAACGGGAAAGATCCTCCGTCCCTACGGCATGTCGCCGCCGACGGGGACCGGGAGGTGGTGCCGTCGCGGCGGATACTGCGGCGGCGTCGGGAATATCACAACCGAAGGTTTGGTCGACATTAGGGACAACGCGCCGCCGGTCCGCAGGCTCGGCGCTACCGTACAGGGCGTGCGGAAAATAGGCCGCCCAGCCCCCAGGAAAGCACCGTGCCCGCCCTGCCGGGCGCGTGGTTCAGGCCACGAGGGTCTCCTGCGTCACTGCGGTCTCAGCCAGACACCCGTCCGCGCAGCCGACAGGTAACCTTGAAACCGGGAGTCAACGATCACCTCTAACCTTCGGAAGAAGGCGATGTCCGCCGTGTCTTCTGAGTCGCCGCGCGCCACCGCGGATCTCAGCGCGCCCCCTGCCAGCTCTTCGACGCCCAGCTCGGCGGTGCCGGGCGCGCCAGCAGCCGCCCCGTCGTCCCCGCCGCCGGGGAACGCCGCAGCGGGCGAGCCGGCAGAATCGGGCGCCGCACAGGGCGGAGCCGACTTCGGCCCCAACGAGTGGCTCGTGGACGAGCTCTACCAGCGCTACCTGGCGGACCCTGGCTCGGTTGACCGGGCATGGTGGAGCTTTTTCGCCGACTACCGGCCGACGCGCGGTAACGGCACCGGCCCGCTCCCGGTCATGCGGGAAGGCGGCCCGGCAGAAACGCGGATGGCGCCGCCGCCCGCAGCGCGGCAGAGCGCTCCCCCGGCAGCACCCGCCCCGTCGGCCCCGGTGGCTCCGCCCGCCCCTGGCGCCCCGGCGGATCACGCCCAGCCCAAGGGCGCGGCCACGCCGCCGCCCGCGGACGCCGAGCTCACCCGGCTGCATGGCGCGGCCGCCCGCACCGCGCAGAACATGGCGGCCAGCCTGTCCGTGCCCACCGCGACGAGCGTGCGGGCCGTGCCGGCCAAACTGCTCATCGACAACCGCATCGTCATCAACAACCACCTGCAGCGCGGCAAGGGCGGGAAGGTCTCCTTCACCCATCTGATCGGCTACGCGATCGTCCGTGCCCTCAGGGAACTGCCGGAGATGAACGCCGCCTACGCCGAGGAAGACGGCAAGCCGGAGCTCGCGCTGCCCAACCACGTCAACCTCGGGCTGGCGATCGACCTCAGGAACAAGGACGGCAGCCGGCAGCTCGTCGTGCCGAACATCAAGGCCGCCGGCGAGATGGACTTCCGCCAGTTCTGGACGGCATACGAGGACGTGGTGCGCAAGGCGCGCACCGGCAAGCTGGCCGTCGCCGACTTCCAGGGCACCACGATCTCCCTGACCAACCCGGGGACGATCGGCACCGAGCACTCCGTGCCGCGCCTCATGCCCGGCCAGGGCTGCATCGTCGGCGTCGGCGCCATGGAGTACCCCGCCGCCTACCAGGGCGCGAGCGAGGAGACCATGGCCAGGCTGGCGATCAGCAAGACGGTCACGCTCACCTCCACCTACGACCACCGGATCATCCAGGGCGCGCAGTCCGGTGACTTCCTGCGGATCATCCACCAGCTGCTGCTCGGCGACGACGACTTCTACGACGACATCTTCGCCAGCCTGCGCATCCCGTACGAGCCGGTGCGCTGGGTCAAGGACTTCCCTTACGGGCACGAGGACGACGTCACCCGGTCAGCCCGGGTCCAGGAGCTCATCCACGCCTACCGGGTCCGCGGCCACCTGATGGCCGACACGAACCCGCTGGAGACCGCCCAGCGCAGGCACCCGGACCTGGACATCAACCAGCACGGGCTGACGCTGTGGGACCTGGAGCGCGAGTTCGCCACCGGCGGGTTCGGCGGCAAGTCCCGGATGCGGCTGCGCGAGATCCTCGGTGTCCTGCGAGACTCCTACTGCCGCACGGTCGGCATCGAGTACATGCACATCCAGGATCCCGAAGAGCGCAAGTGGATCCAGGAGCACGTTGAGGTGCCGCAGCGGCGGCCCGGGCACGACGAGCAGATCCGCATCCTGTCCCGGCTGAACGTGGCCGAGGCGTTCGAGATGTTCCTGCAGACCAAGTTCGTCGGCCAGCGCAGGTTCTCCCTGGAGGGGGCCGAGGCGCTGATCCCGCTGGTCGACGCGGTGATCAGCCAGGCCGCGGAGGCGCACCTCGACGACGCCGTGCTCGGGATGGCGCACCGCGGCCGGCTGAACGTCCTGGCGAACATCGTCGGCAAGTCCTACGGGCAGATCTTCAAGGAGTTCGAGGGCAACCTCGACCCGAAGTCCACGCAGGGCTCGGGGGACGTGAAGTACCACCTGGGCGCCGAAGGGACGTTCACCTCCGCCACAGGCGCCGCGATCCGCACCTGGCTGGTCGCGAACCCCAGCCACCTGGAGGCGGGCGACCCCGTCACCGAGGGCGTGGTCCGCGCCAAGCAGGACATCCTGGACAAGGGCGAGCCCGGCTTCACCGTGCTGCCCGTGCTCATCCACGGCGACGCGGCGTTCGCCGGGCAGGGCGTGGTCGCCGAGACCCTCAACCTCAGCCAGCTGCGCGGCTACCGGACCGGCGGCACCGTGCACATCGTGGTGAACAACCAGGTCGGCTTCACCACCTCGCCGCAGTACTCCCGGTCCAGCGTCTACGCCACCGACGTGGCGCGGATGATCCAGGCGCCGATCTTCCATGTCAACGGGGACGACCCGGAGGCCGTGGTGCGGGTCGGCGAGCTGGCCTTCGCGTACCGCGAGACGTTCCGCAAGGACGTCGTGATCGACATGGTCTGCTACCGCAGGCGCGGACACAACGAAGCCGACAACCCGAGCTTCACCCAGCCGCTGATGTACGACCTGATCGAGGCCAAGCGCTCGGTGCGCAAGCTGTACACCGAGTCGCTGATCGCCCGCGGTGACATCACGATGGAGGAGGCCGAAGCGGCCCTGCGCGACTACCAGCAGCAGCTGGAGCGCGCGTTCACCGAGACGAAGGAGGCGGCGGAGCGCCCCGCCGAGCCCGGCACCGTGCTGCGGCCAGAGCCTGCCGAGCGGCCCGTCAACCACAGGGCCGTGCCGACCGCCATCAGCATGGACGCGCTCAAGCAGATCATCGAGACCCAGCTCGTCATGCCCGCGGACTTCACCCCGCATCCGCGCCTCAAGCCGCAGCTGGACCGGCGGGCCACGATGGCCGACGAGAACGCCATCGACTGGGCCACCGGCGAGCTGCTCGCTTTCGGCGGCCTGCTGCTCGACGGCCACCCGGTGCGGCTCGTCGGCCAGGACAGCCGCCGCGGCACGTTCGGCCAGCGGCACGCGGTGCTCGTGGACCGGCACACCGGTGCCGAGTACACGCCGCTCAAGCGGCTGGACAACGGCAAGGCGCGGTTCTTCGTCTACGACTCGCTGCTTTCTGAGTTCGCCGCGATGGGCTTCGAGTACGGGTACTCGGTGGCCCGGCCAGAGGCGCTCGTGGCCTGGGAGGCACAGTTCGGTGACTTCATGAACGGCGGGCAGACGGTCATCGACGAGTTCATCAGCTCCGGCGAGCAGAAGTGGGGCCAGCGCTCCAGCGTCGTGCTGCTGCTGCCGCACGGCTACGAGGGCCAGGGCCCGGACCACTCCTCGGCCCGGGTCGAGCGGTTCCTGTCCCTGTGCGCGCAGGACAACATGACGGTAGCGATGCCGTCCACCCCGGCCAGCTACTTCCACCTGCTGCGCTGGCAGGCCCTGTCCGGCAGGCACAAGCCGCTGATCGTCTTCACCCCTAAGTCGATGCTCCGGCTGAAGGCAGCCACGTCCGCCGTCGCCGACTTCACCAGCGGCTCCTTCGAGCCGCTGATCGGCGGGCCGGCGGGCTTCGACGGCTCTGCCGTCCGCCGCGTGGTGCTGTGCACCGGCAAGGTCTACTACGACCTGGCCGAACGCCGCGCCGCGCTGAAGTCGAGCCGCACCGCGATCGTCCGGTTCGAGCGCCTGTATCCGACCCCGAGCGACGAGCTGCGCGCGGAGCTGTCCCGGTACCCGGCGGACGCCGAGCTTGTGTGGGTGCAGGAAGAGCCGTCCAACATGGGTGCCTGGCCGCGGATGGCCCTGACGCTGCCGGAACTGCTCAACCGGCCGCTGTCCGTGGTGGCACTGCCCGCGAGCTCGGCGCCCGCGCCGGGCTCGGCCAAGGTGCACGCGGGCTCGCACCGCGACCTGATAGAGACGGCCATCCCGGCGGAGGGCTAGCGATGTACTTCACCGACCAGGGGATCGAAGAGCTCGACGAGCGCCGCGGCGACGAGCAGGTCACCTTGGCGTGGCTCGCCGAGCGGCTGCGCGACTTCGTGGACCTGAACCCGGAGTTCGAAACCGCCGTGGACCGGCTGGCATCGTGGCTGGCGCGGCTGGACGCGGAGACCGACGCCGACTCTGACGGCGAGGAGTAAAGGCACGACAGCCTGCGGGCCAACGCGATACATCTTGACTTTTCCTGTACGCGATATAACGTAAGGCCAAGTGGAGGTATCGCCGGGAGGAGCTGTCATGCCGCACTGGACCGTCGACGCGCCGACGAGCATC
>JASHPP010000625.1 GCA_030038035.1 Trebonia sp. | reverse complement strand
GACCAGCCGGTCGGCCCGCTCCCGCACGACCTCGAACCGTTGCATGACCTGCTCGACCCGGTCCTGCAACCGGTCGATGGGGTCCTGGCGCTGCTCCGGCCGGTACGGGCCGGCGTGGCCGTGCCGGTGGTAGCCCGGTGGCGGTGGGGCCTGCGGCGGCTGTGGCGGCCAAGGCGCCCATGGCGCCCGTGGCGGCTGTGGCGGCCAAGGCGCCCGTGGCGCCCGTGGCGGCTGCGGCGGGCGGGGCGAGCGGTAGTGCCGATGGGGCGGGCGGTCGTCGAAGTCGCCGACCAGGCCCTCGGCCTCGTCGGCGGCTTCCTCCGCCCGGTCGGCGGCCTCTTCCGCCTCGTCGGCCAGTTGCTCGGCCCGCTCGGCCCGGTGGCGGGCCTCCCCGGCGGCGGCACGGACCTCGTCGGCCCGGCGCTGGGCCTGGGCGATGTCCTCCTCGCCGGCCCATTCCATGGTCAGCCCGGCCGCTTCCTGCGTCAGCCCGGCGGCTTCCTCCGCCGCTGCGGCCGCCTCGTCCGCGCGTTCGGCCCGCATCCGGGCTTGCCCGGCCAGGTCGCGCGCGTCCTCCGCAGACTGGCGTGCCCGTTCGGCGTGCACCTGGGCGCGGAACTCCTCGACGCTGATGCCCGCCTCCGCGGCCATCCGGGCGTACCAGTCGTCGTCGCGCGGCGTGCCGCCTGAACCCTCGGGGCCCTGGTCGTCGTCCTGCACCGCGCGCCTGGCGACGCTGTACGGCTCGCCGGTCTCGGCCATGCGCTGGCGTATCGCGTTCTTCCGCGCCTTGTCCTGAGTCATGATCGTTTCTTTCCTGGCGAGTCCGCCCGCGTCTGCCCGCCATGGGTGACTAGCACATGACCAGGTAGGGCACCCGAGTCGTAGACCCTTGTCCTCTTCGCCGCCGACGGCGCGGGCCGATCGCTGGCTCGGAAGCGGGCAGGTGGTGCGCTGCCACTGCGAGTAGGCTACCTCGCGATATAACGCGTCGCAACCGGGTAGCGGGCGGGCAGGCTAACCCGCTGGTCCTGGCGGCGCCGAGGGGACGGCGCGGGGCAGGCCGAACCGCGGCAGCGCGCTGTTGTCGACGAACCGGTCGATCGCGGCGATGCGGTCGCCGGCCACGGTGAGCACCACGAGGCCGCACGCGCGGTCGATCCCGGCGCACGGGTCGCGCAGGTAGCAGCCGAACGCGGGCTGGCCGTTCGCCCGGGTGACCAGCAGCCGGTAACGGGTGGTGCCGCCAGGAAACGCGACGGCCGCCAGGAAGTGCCTGGCGGCCCTCTTGCCCTGGTACTCCACCGGAAGCGGCCGCAGCCGCAGCCGCGCGTCGTCGGTGAGCAGCGCGGCGATGCCGGGGACGTCACCGCGGTCGAACGCGCCCGCGAACCGGGCGGCCACCGCGTCCTCGTCCGGCGCGGGCGCCGGGCGAGGCAGCGCCCCGGCGATCCCCGCCCGGGCGCGGGCGAGCAGGCAAGCGGCCTCGTCCGGGTCGCGGCCCAGGATCTCGGCCACCTCGGCGGCGCAGAAGCCGAGCACGTCGCTGAGCACGAGTGCGGCCCGCTCCTGCGGAGGCAGCCGCTGCAGCGCCGCGATGAACGCCAGTGACATCGACGGCGCGGGCGGCCCGGTGAACGGGCCGGGGTAAGGCTCCAGCCAGGCCCAGGAGCCATCGCCGCCTGGCGCGCGGGCGCGGCGCATTCGCGGCAGCCCACGCGGGCGGAGCCTGGGCCGACCGCGATGCGCCCGGCGCCACCAGTGCGGGTCACGCACGCCGCTCACCCGACCTTCCCGCAGGTATCGACGCCGTCCGCGGGCGAAAATCACCGCGCTAGCCCGCGATCGGGTGCGGCCCGCGGCGACTTCGGCTTGGGCGCCTCAGCCGGCGAACCGCTTGGCGAGCCCTGACTTGGCAAGCGCGTCGGCCGCGTACCGGTAGCTGGTCTCGATCAGCGCGATCCCGCCCTTGAAATCCAGGACGCGGATGCTGGCCGTCGGCGGGCGCAGCAGCAGGTCGACCCGGTCGCCGTCAAGCGCGGCACGCCGATGCCGCACCTGCGACAGCCCGGTCGAGCGGCTCAGGATGTCGGCGATGCGCGGCACAGGCTCCTGCGCGGCGAAGCGGTTAAGGCGGCGCCCGAGCACGCGCCAGCCGGACAGCCCGGGCCCGAACGGCGCCACGGTCAGCGGCTCCACCTCGGGGGACACGTCGACCGCGACGATCGTGCCCGTGCCGACGCGACCGCGCATGACGTCAACGGGCACGTTGTCCAGCGCGGCACCGTCGATGAGCAGGTCCCCGCCCGAGTAGACCGGCGGGAAGATGCCGGGCAGCGCCAGGCTGGCGCGCACGGCGGGCCATAGCGGCCCCCGTTCGTGGATGACCTCCTCGGCCCGGGTCAGGCTGGCTGAGACGCAGAAGAAACGCCGCGGCAGGTCCTCGATCGGCACGGTGCCGAGTTGCTCGGCCAGCACGCGGTCCAGGTGACGGCCCGCCGACAGGGCGACAAGCGGCAGCGTCGGCGTGATCAACCGGCGGCCGGAACGGGCGATGGACTTAACGCGCCGCACCCGCTCCGCGTCCGCGACGCCCAGGGCACACCCCGCGGCCATGATCGCGCCGATGCTGGTGCCGCCGACCACGTCGATGGGCACACCGGCCTCCTCCAGCGCCCGGATCACGCCGACGTGGGCGAGCCCGCGGGCGCCGCCGCCGCCGAGCACGAGCCCGCAGCCCGTGCCGGTGACCATCCGCGCCAGCCGCGCGACATCCGCCGGGCGGTCAGCGCGCAGGTGGTGGTAGTCGGCCACCGGCCGGCCGCGCAGCCACCTGGCGGTCGCCGACGGCTCGCCCGCGTGCAGCAGGGCGAGTTCACAGCGCAGCGCGTCCGTCGCGAGCGCGCGCGCTTCCACGGGGCCGATCGAGGGGTCGTCCCTGGCCGCGGCGGCGAGCAGCACGACGTCGGACTGGCTGAGGCAGAGCCGGCTCCACGCCGAGTCGTCCGCGTCCGGCTGGTAGATCACCGTGTCGTGGGCGCGCTCGATCGCGTGCAGCCAGCTGGTCAGCTCGGCCCGGCCGGGGTCGGCCGGGCCGCGCTGCGCCGCGCCCTGGCCCAGGTGCTGCTCGACGACGTCGGCGGCGACCCGGAAGACGGAGCCGGCGCGCGCCAGCTGCGCTTCCAGCCGCTCGGCGATCAGCGCGGCCGGGCGGGTGTTCGTGCCGGCGCAGGCCACGGCGATGGTCTGGGCGCCCGGGGGCGGCGCCTCCGGGCGGTCCACGGTCAGCATCCTGTCGACGGTGAGCACCCGGTCGGCCAGCAACCGGATCATCCCGGCCACAAGCACCGGGCTGCGTTCCACCAGGGACCTGAACGAGGACACCCGCAGCAGCAGCAGGTCGCTGTCCCTGACCGCGTGCACGGTGGCCGCCCGCGGCCGGTCGGTGAGCAGCGCGATCTCCCCCACGATCGCGCCGCGGCCCAGGTCGTACAGCATGCGCTCGGCGCCCTCGGCGGCCACCGTGACGCGGAGCCTGCCGCTGACCACGAGGAAAAGGCCCGCGCCCGCGTCACCTTGCCTGAAGATCACCTCCCCGGCGGCCACGTGCACCGGTTCAAGCTGCCCGGCAAGCTCGAGCCTGGTGGTCTCATCCAGCGAAGCGAACAAGGGGATGCCGACCAGGAAGGCGTTCAGTTCCGGCAGGTCTTGCTGACCGCTCACGTATGACAGCATGCCAGCAGCGACGGCGGCGGTCGACCTGCCACCCGGCTCCGCGAGCGCGCGCTGGCGGCGCGGCGGCGAGTCCGGCTGGAAGCAGACCCCGCAGCCCGGTTCTGTGAAGAAGTAGCGGGGTGCGCGGGGTCGGGCTCCAGCTTGCGCGGATCGAGACCACGAAGACGCGCACGTAGCTGCTGTCGCTTGTGTCCGTCACGCCCCAGACGTCGGCGAGCAGCTGCCTGTGGGTTATCAGGCACCCCGGGTTGCGCGCGAGCAGTTGCACGATCTGCCACTCGGTGCGGGTCAGCCGCACCGGCCGGCCGTCGCGGGTGATTCGCTGCGCGGCCAGGTCGATGGTGAAGTGGACTCGATGCGGGAGGGGTCAGGGGCCGCGGACAGCCGCCGTCCGCGCCTGGCTTTCCGGCCGGCCCGCCCGCTGTCGCCCGTTATCCGGAACGGACCGCGGTGGCTGCCCCGGCCCCGGCTTCCAGCGCACGCTGAGCTGCTGCTCCCCGGTGATCTGCCCGACCGCGTCGCGGGTTCCTGCCAGGTGCTGGACGTTCAGCGTCGCGTACGTCTTTCCCGCACCACCGCCGACGCTGCGACTTTCCCTCGCGCGGCCCTGCGCGGGTAGTGCCCGAAGTCCCCGCCGGACCAGGACCTCGGCCGGCGCCGCTGTTAAGCGCGGCGCACGTGGGTACGTCCTTAGTGATCACCGTTGGGGGGACGGATGACGACATCGCGTGAGGCTGGCCGGCCGTCGTGAACCTTATCGTGGGGCTTGATGACCTGGTCGTCGTGGCGGTGGTGGCCGCGCTCACGCCGCTCCTGGTCGCCGCGCTCCCCGGTCCGCGCGTTCCGCAGGTCGTCATCTTCCTGCTCGGCGGCGTGCTGATCGGCCCGCACGTGCTCGGGCTGGCCGAGTCGGGCAGCATCGAGCTGCTGGCCAACATAGGGCTGGGTTTCCTGTTCCTGCTCGCCGGTTACGAGCTGGAACCCCACCTGCTGCGCGAGCGGGCCGGCCGGCTGGCGATCCTCGGCTGGGTGATCTCGGCCGCGATCGCCGTGGGCGTGGCGGGGGGACTGACCGCGGCCGGCTACATCAAGGACTACGTCCCTGTCGGGCTCGCGCTGACCACCACGGCGCTGGGCACGCTGCTGCCGATCCTGCGGGACAACGGGATGCTCGCCGGCCAGTTCGGCCGGTACGTCTACGCCGCCGGCGCCGTCGGGGAACTGTTCCCCATCTTGATCATCGCGGTCTTCCTCACCAAGCGCGGCCATTTCATCGCGCTCGCCTCCGTGGCCGTGGTCGGGGTGCTTGCCCTCGCCCTGTCGGTGGTCCCGTGGCTGGCCAGGAACCCCGCGGTGCAGCGGATCATCCGCGAGGGCCAGGACGCGACCGGGCAGATCACGCTGCGCTGGGCGATGGTCTTGCTGTTCCTGCTGCTCGCCGTGGCAAGCCGGTTCGGCCTTGACGTCGTGCTCGGCGCCATGCTGGCCGGGATGGTGCTGCGGTCCTGGACCCGCCGGCTCAAGATCGACACCACCGGCCTTGAGCACAAGTTCGACGCGGTCGGGTACGGGATCTTCATCCCGATCTTCTTCGTCTACTCCGGCATGAGCATCGACCTGAGGGCGATCGCCCAGGACCCGCTCCGGCTGGTGGCGCTCTTCCTGCTGCTGCTTATCGTCCGCGGCCTGCCGTCGCTGCTCGTGTACCGGCGCGACCTCCCGGCCAGGCAGCGGGTGGAGATGACGTTCATCACGGCAACCTCACTGCCGCTGCTG
Organism: Trebonia sp.; assembly: GCA_030038035.1. The sequence goes on along the minus strand of JASHPP010000625.1, from coordinate 1,350 downwards.
ATCGCGCTGGCCGACATCGGCGAGCAGGACGGGATCATGCTCCCGGCCACGTCCGCCGCGCTGATCGGCGCCGGCGTGCTGTCGGTCCTGTTCTATCCGCTGATCGCCGTCGCGCTGCACAGGGGGGCGACGCTCACGCCCGCGGACGTCGGGATCCCGGCGGTCGCGCCGGCCACCGCCGGCGAGGCGCCGGCTCCCCTGGACGGCGCCGGGCCCGGCTTGCCGCCGGCCAGAGCAGGCGGGGCCGCGGGAGCCGGCCCGGATCGTTCGGATGAATGATTGTCAGCCGGCGGTGGGGCGGCGGTAGGGACGGGACATCGGCCAGTGCGGGTCGTCAAGGACGGTCTCGGCGTCGAACTGGCCCAGCGTCTGGATCAGCTTGGCCACCAGGCCGGTCCACCCAGTCTGGTGCGAGGCGCCGAGACCGGCCCCGTTGTCGCCATGGAAATACTCGTAGAAGAGAACGAGGTCACGCCAGTGCGGATCCTCCTGGAACAGCGGCGTCCCGCCATAGACCGGGCGGCGCCCGTCGCGGTCCCGCAGGAATGTCGTGACGAGCCGACGGGACAGCTCCTGGGACACCTCGAACAGGTTCATGATGTTCCCCGAGCCGGTCGGGCACTCGATCTTGAAGTTGTCGCCGTAGTACCTGTAGTGGGTGATCAGCGCCCGGATCAGCAGCAGGTTGATCGGGAACCAGACCGGCCCGCGCCAGTTGGAGTTGCCGCCGAACATTCCGGTGGTTGACTCCGCGGGCTCGTACTGCACCCGGTACTCGGTGCCGTGGACATTGAACACGTACGGGTGCTCAAGGTGCCAGCGCGAGATCGACCGGATCCCGTGCGGGCCGAGGAAGCGGTCCTCGTCCAGCATGCGCGCCAGTATCCGCCGCAGCTTGTCCTCGTTCACCAGGGACAGCAGGCGCCGGCCGTGCGCGCCTGGCACGAACGGGTCGGCGATGTTGGCCAGCAGGTCCTTGTTGCGCCCGAGGAAGACAGCCACCTGCTCGGCGATCTGCGGGTAGCGCCCGATCAGCTCCGCCTCGACGACGGTCGTGGCGCAGATGGGGAGCAGGCCGACCAGGGAGCGCACCCTGATCCTGGTGCCGGTGCCGTCGGGCAGGCGAAGCACGTCGTAGAAGAAGCCGTCTTCCTCGTCCCACATCTCGTCGGAGCGCTGGCCGCCGATGGGGTCCATGGCCGCCGCGATCCAGAAGAAGCGCTCGACGAACTTGAGCACGAACCCCTCGTAGGTCTCGTCGTACTCCAGCAGGTCCAGCGCGAGCTCGAGCATGTTCTGGCTGAACAGGGCCATCCAGGCGGTGCCGTCCGCCTGCTCGAGCCGCCCGCC
>JASHPP010000624.1 GCA_030038035.1 Trebonia sp. | reverse complement strand
GCGGACGCCGTCACCCTGGACTGCGTGAAGGAGGCGGCCGCCCAGGAGCTCGCGCTCATCGACCTGGCGCGGGCCGAGTACACGGTCACCCCCATGCAGCACGCGGGGCCGGCGGCCTTCCTCGGGGTCGCCGCCCGGACGGTCCTGGTGGACACGGCCGCGGCCGAGGCCTACCTGACCCGGCTGCGGCGCAGCGGCACCTGGCTCGACCAGCTTGGCGAGCGATTGCGGGCCGGAGCGGGCAAGGGGCGGCTCCCCGTCGTCCCGCTGGCCGAGCAGGCCCTCACCTGGGCCGGGAACGTGCTGGCCGCCCCCGAGTCCAACCCGGTGCTTTCCCCGCGGCCACCGCGGGGATGGGACAGGGCGGCGGCGTGGGAGGAGGAGCGCCGGGCGGTCGCCGCGGACGTGGTGAACCCGGCGCTGGCGCGGTGGGTGGCCACGGTCAGGGAGCTGCTCCCGAGGGCCCGGCCGTCCGGGCAGGCCGGACTGGCCTACCTGCCGGGCGGCGAGGCCGATTACCGCCGGGCCATCGGGATCTACACGACCCTGCCGCTGTCGGCCGAGCGGCTGCACCAGACCGGCCTTGACCACGTCGCGGCGCTGGAGGACCGGGCGGCGGAGCTGGGCGCCGGGCTAAGACTGTCCGGGCTGGCGGAGGTATTCGCCGCGGTGCAGGACTCGGCAGGGAAGATCCCCGCGGCGCAGGCCATCGGCAAGGCGACCGCCGCGGTGCGGCGCGCAGAGTCGCGCGCGGCGGAGTTCTTCCCCGACCCGCTGCCGCCGCCGTGCGAGGTGACGCCCATGCCCGAGGTCGTTGCCGTCGGCGGCGCGGCGCCGCACTACACCCCGCCCCGCCTGGACGGCGGGCGGCCCGGCACGTTCTGGTTCAACACGCTGCGGCCCACCGCGGGGACAGGATGGGACATCGACGTGGTGGCCTTCCACGAAGCGGTGCCAGGACATCACCTGCAGCTGTCCCGCCTGCAGCTGCTCAGCGGCCTGCCCGCCCTCCAGCGGCAGCGCAGCCTCCCGGTGTTCTCTGAGGGCTGGGGCCTGTACGCCGAACAGCTCGCCGAGGAGGCGGGGCTGTTTCCCGACGACCGGGGCAGGCTCGGCTCGGTCAGCTCCTCGCTGATGCGGGCGGCCAGGCTCGTCGTCGACACCGGCCTGCACGCCTTCGGCTGGAGCCGGGAGCGGGCCCTGGACTACATGGCCGAGCACGTCCCCATGCCACGGGAGTTCCTGGCCGCCGAGGTCGACCGGTATGTGGTAATGCCGGGACAGGCGCTCGCCTATCTCACTGGCAAGCTCGAGATCCTCCGCCTCCGCGACGATGCGCGCAGGCGCCTGGGCCCGGCCTTCTCCCTGCCTTCCTTCCACGCCGCGGTCCTGGACCACGGCTCCCTTCCCATGCCGGCCCTCGACCGCGCCATCACCGGCTGGCTGGACCGGGCGGGCTGACCCGGTCCGCGCGGCGGATCTCGAGCACGTATACGACGATCAGCTCGTCGCGCCCCCCCGGCGTCGCGACGTCGAGGCGGAATGCGTCGCTGCGCCGCTCGATCAGCTCGCGATGCGGCAGCGCGGCCAGCGGTGTGCAGGCCGGCCACAGGCGCCAGTCGACGACCTGGCCGGCCAGGTCGGCCGCGGCGAGCATCCCGGCGGTCTGCCGCTGGCTGATCAGCGACGACTGCGTGATGTAGGCCACGCCGTCGCGGGCCAGCAGCGCGGGGAGCTTGGTGAGGAACGCGTCGATCAGCAGGCGTCCCCAGGGATCGAAGTCGCGTGCCGCCGGGTCCTGCTGGGACGGATCTGTCGCGGGCTGTTCCAGGCTCGCGACGACGACCTGGTAATGCTCGCGCGGCTGCCAGGCGGTGATGTCCGCGGCTTCCGCGGTGACCGCGGAGCTCACGTCGTTGCGAAACGCGCTGCGGCGGGTGCAGTCGACCGCCGCGGGCGAGCTGTCGATCGAGTGGACGTGCGACGCGCCGTTCAGTGCCAGCTGGACGGCCAGCAGGCCGCTGCCCGAGCCCACGTCCAGGCAGCGCCTGCCGTCGCCGATCCGCTCCCGGTACAGGTACTCCCAGAGCAGCAGATCGCCGACGGCAGGCGCCGCGGCGCCCTGCTCGCAGGCCAGCGCCGGGAACGGTAGCGGGAACACCGGCCTGCCCTCGGCGATCTGCCACGGTTGCCCGGCCTTCACCTCCTCGGCCCGGCCACGGCTTGCCAGCACGGCGTTTGCGGGCGCGGCGTCCGCCGCGACCGCCCGCGCGGGCACCGTGTCAGCGAGCTTGCGCCTGGCGGCCTGCAGGTGCTCTGGCCCGACGCCACAGCATCCGCCGACGATCTGGGCGCCTTCTGCCCGCCACTGCAGCGCGAGATCGTCATAGCTGACGACCGGGGTGGCGTCGCTGAGCGCCGCTGGCTCGAAGCCCCGCTCGATGTTGGCGTAGACGCCGAGCGGCAGGTCCGTGAAATAGCGCAGGTATTCGATCGTGCCCGCCACATGATCGGGCGGTATGCAGTTGACAAGCAGCGCGGAAACCCCCATGTGCTCAAGCCGTCGGGCCGCGCTGCCGAGCCTGTCGGGCTCGTCGCCTGACCAGTGATGGCCGCTCGGCCCGCACAGGCCGTCCCGGCAGCGGCGGAACGACAGCCAGAGCGGGAGGCCGAGCGAGCGGAGCTGCGAGACCGCCGTGAACAGCGACGGGCGGATCACCGACAGCGTCTCGACGAGTATCAGGTCCGGCGCGGTCTTGCTGAACAGCCGGTCGAGCGCGTGGACGAGTTCGGCCGAGTCGGGGCCGTCGACCTGCCGGCCGAGTGCGTAGGCGATGGCCGTCGGGGTCCCCGCTGCCGCGGCGCGCGCTGCCTCGATCCGTTCGCATGCCAGGTCCGCCCAGCGCGCCGGGCCGCCGTGCGGGTACCCGCCGTCCACGGCCGGCCACAGCGCCGCGGTGCTGGTCCTGATGACGTCGCAGCCTGACTCCACGTGGCCGCGATGGGCGGCGACGAGCTCATCCGGGTCGGCCATGGGCGCGAGCGCAGGCTCGTGGGACAGCGCCACCGGGTTCTCCGCCGGCCAGGCAGCCCGGCCCGCGCCCAGGCCGGGCGCTACGGGACCGTCGAGGAGCACGTAGCTCCCGGCGGCCAGCAGCTTCCCGACGTTGTCATAGCCCCCCGCTGGCCTGGGGTGTCCGTGGCCAGCCGTCTGGCCTGCAGGCAGCTCGGTGCGCACCATTGCCCTCCTAGTGCCCGGCCGGCGCTGTGCTCGCGGCTTTGTCGGGGTTAGCCTGCCTTGCCCGGTCGGCCTGCGCCCTCACGCAGGCCAGACGAGCGTGAACGGCCATGGAAGCGCGGCCCGGCTTGCTCCCAGCATGAACCGTCCTACCAGGGGAGGGAATACCCCATACCGATGCGTTATCAAGCCTTGACCGCCGCGGCGGGCCGCATCGGCGGGGTGGTCTGCGCCCGGCTCAGGGGGCCTGGACGGGTCCTTAGCTGAGCGCGGGCCGCAGGGTCCCCGGGACGCTGCGGACCTCCAGGCCAGGCGGTGCCCAGGTATAGACCGACGTGCCGTCCGGGCTACGGGTGCTCACGAAGCGCAGCCGGTCGGTGACGACCATGGCGAAGCTGCCCGCGGCGTCGACGAGCCCGTTCCCGGCCTTGGTGATCAGCGCGCGCGCCTGCGCGTCGCCGGCGAACGCCGCGAAGTCCGCCTGGCTGGCGAAGAACAGCTCCTCGATGCCCCAGTAGGTGCCGAAGGCGCCCTGCCCGTACGGGGTGCCCTCGAACGGGCTGGCATCCAGCGGCACCGGGGGGCTGAGGGCGTACTTGCGCGCCGCGCCCCTCGCCGCCGCGGCGACCGCCGTCGCGTAGCCGTCGCGCCACTCGTCCGCGAACCGCTCACGGCTCACCCCGGGGGCAGGGCGGAGGAAGTGGACGAGCTTGACCGTGTCCTCCTCGGCCGCCTGGAGTTCGTCGAACAGCACGGCCTCCTCGCCGGTGACGTCGACCACCATGCTCGGGTGGCTGAAGTCGTGCGCCGGCCCGCCACGGCGGGGCTGGACCGAGGTCAGGAACGACTCCAGGGTCTCGAACGCAAGCGACGCGAACCCGTCCCAGTGCTCTGCCGAGTAGGGATACGCCAGCCGCACATCCGGGAAGACGTCCTCAAGGCTGTACCCCTGGACGTAACGCCGGATCCGCTCGGTGGCCCCCGGGCTGGTGACCATGATGGCGACGTGGATGACACCCCACTCGTAGCGGAACTCCTCCAGCGTCATCCCGTCCTTGCGGCGGTTCGCGAGCACGAACTTCACCGTCATGCCATGCCCCCGCCGGCGTTCTTCTTCGGCGAGAAGCCCCGGCCGAGCGAGCCGCCGCCGTCGACCGGCATCGCCACGCCGGTGACGAATGACGCGCCGTCGGAGACGAGCCAGGCGGCGACGCTGCCCATCTCCCGCGGGTCGGCCCAGCGCCCCATGGGAATGGAGCGGAAGGCAACCTCCAGCCGCTCGGGCGGCTGACGCCGGATCATCGGAGTCCAGGTTCCGCCCGGGCAGATGCAGTTGACGCGGATGTTCTGCCCGACCACCTCGGCGGCGGCGGTCTTGGTGAGCCCGATCACCCCGTGTTTGCTTGACACGTAGCCGACCGCCTCCGGCGAGCCGTTCAGCCCGGCCATCGACGAGGTGTTGACGATGGCGCCGCCGCCCTGCGCGATCATCTGGCGGAGCTGGTACTTCAATCCGAGGAAGACGCCCTTCATGTTGACCGCGATCTGCCGGTCGTAGTCTTCCTCGGGCAGTTCGGTGATGAGGCCCTCGATGACGATGCCGGCGTTGTTGTGCGCGAAGTCGAGCCGGCCGAAGTTCTCGACGGCATACGCGACCGCGCGCTCCTGGTCGGCGGCGCTGGTGACGTCGAGCGGCAGCCAGACCGCTTTCCCGCCGGCCTTCTCGACGATCGCGACGGTCTCGCGGCCTTCTTCTTCCATCGATTCCAGGTCAGTGACGATGACGGTGGCGCCCTCCTCCGCGCACACCTCCGCCGAGCCCCGGCCGATGCCCCCGGCGGCTCCGGTGACGATCCCGATCTTGCCCCGAAGCATCTGCTCCATCGCTGCTCCTTAGATCTGCTAGTAGTCCGGCCGGCCTATCCCGGCCACAGGTCCTGGCTCGCGAGGCGGGCGCCTTGTGCGAGGCTGCGCAGCTTGGCCCACATCACCAGCGGATGTGTGCGGCGGATGAACGGGTGCTGGGCGAACCCGCAGTCGACGCCCGCGATGACCCGCTCCCGGCCGACGAGCCGGGCGAGCCGCACGATGCGCTCGCGGACCAGCTCGGGGTGCTCGACGATGTTCGTCGCGTGGCTGATGACCCCGGGGATCAGCACCTTGCCGTCCGGCAGCTCGGTGTCCTCCCATACCCGCCATTCGTGCTCGTGCCGCGGGTTCGCCTGCTCGATCGCATAGGCACCGACCGGGATCTTCAGCAGCAGCCCGACGATGTCCTTGAGCTCCACGTCGTACAGGTGCGGCCCGTTCCACGAGCCCCAGCACAGGTGATAGCGCGACAGCTCGGGCGGCACGCCCGCCAGCGCCCGGCGTAGGGCCTCCAGCCGCACCTCCGCCCACGCCAGGTAGTCGGCGAATGTGCCCGGCGGCACCACCGAGTCGTACATGGTGGCCATGAACGCGTCGTCGACCTGGACGATCACTCCGGCGTCGGCGATGGCCCGGTACTCCTTGTTCATCGCGTCCGCGAGCGCGAACACGAAGTCCTCCTCGGTCGCGTAGAACTCGTCCCGCCGGAACGGCACCGCGCTGCCCGGCGTGACGACCGGCATGAACGCCCCCTGGACATCGGCCGACTGCGTGGCGGCCTTGAGCCGGTCGATGTTGGCCTGGAGCGCGTCGAAGCCGATGTACTCGATCGGGCCGGTGCAGACCCACTGCCCGTCGCTCGCCACCGGCGCCTCCGGCATCGCCTGCCGGTTGTATTCCTCGTAGAAGGCCGCGAACTCGGTACGGTCACGGCCGCGCCGCTCGGGCTCGTCGCGGACCCCGTCCGGCCAGGGGCGCTGGGTGAAGCCGCTCAGGCGCTCCCGGATGTAGCCCCACCACGAGTGGGTGTTGCCGTACTCGCCGTCGTTGACGATGTCGATCCCTATCTCGGCCTGCCGCAGCACAACGTCGTTCACGTGATGCTGCAGGGTCTTCAGGTAAGCCTCCTCGTCGACGAGGACGCCGTCCCGCATCGCTCGCAGGTATACGAGCAGCGTCTCGGGGCGCACCAGGCTGCCGGTATGCGTAGTGAGGATCCTGTCAGGCATGTCCAAGCTCACCTAATGATCGCGATGACATCGAGCACGGGCACCGTGCTCCCGGCTTCGGCGTGGATGGCGGAGAGGACTCCTGCGACAGGCGACTCGATCTCGACGGTCACCTTGTCGGTCTCCGCGGTGGCGAGGATCTCTCCCTGGCCGACGGGGTCGCCGACCCCCTTGAGCCACGACACGATCGTGGCCTCGTGCATCGTCATTCCGAACTGCGGCATGCGGACCTCAGTGGCCATGCGACGCCTGCTTCGCCACCGAGCGGACCGCGGCCGCGATCTTGTCGGCGTCCGGATAGATTTCCCGTTCAAGGGAAGGCGTGTACGGGCTGTGCACGGGGAGCGATGCCACCCGCCGGACCGGTGCCCGCAGCGCCTCGAACCTGTGCTCGGCGACGGTCGCCGCGATCTCGCTGGCGGCGCTGCAGGTGCTGACGGCGGCGTCGGCGACGACCAGCCTGCCCGTCTTCTCGACCGAGCCGAAGATCGTGTCCCAGTCGATTGGCGCCAGCGACCGCAGGTCGATGACCTCCGCCGACACGCCGGCGTCGGCGAGTTCGCCGGCTGCGGCGAGGGCGAACGCGACCGTGCGCCCGATGCCGACCACGGTCACGTCGTCGCCTGCACGGACGATGGCGGCGGTCCCGATCGGGGCCGGGGCGGGCGGGTCGGCCACCGGGCCGCGGGAGCTCCAGTTGTACGTGTCCTCGAAGACGATGACCGGGTCGTCGTCGCGGATGGCCGCCTTCATCATCGCCTTCGCGTCCGACGCAGTGGTCGGGCAGATCAGCTTCAGGCCAGGCATCTGCATGAACATGGGATACGGCCGGTCGGAGTGCTGGACGCCGACCCCGCCGTTGTACATCAGCGGTATCCGGTAGGTGACAGGCACCTTCAGCCGCCCGGCGCTCATGTAATGGATCTTCGAGACCTCGCTGATGAACTGGTCGAGGGCGACGAACGAGAAGCTGGCGGATCCCATGTCGACCACCGGGCGAAGTCCGGTCATCGCCGCCCCCACCGCCGCCCCTACGCACGCGGTCTCCGACGTCGGCAGGTCGCGGATGCGCTCCTCGGGAAACATGTCAAGGAAGCCCGCGGTCCCGTAGAGGTTTGCCCGGATGTCCTGGCCCAGGAGGATAACCGCGTCGTCATTGGTCATCTCCTCGATAAGGGCCTCGCGGATGGCCGCCAGGTACGTTAGCTCGCGCACTGAATCAAGCTCCTTTCCGATAGCCGGCCGCCGGTCTGCCCGGCTGGCGTCACCGTGACCGCCGCGGCGAACTCACGGCCAGCTCAGGGACGCCGCGGGACGGTTGAGCGACGGGTCGGCGTACATGTGCTCCCACAGCGCCGCCGGCGCGGGGAACGGGCTGTCGCAGGCGAATTCCACCGCCACGGCAACCTCTTCGCCGACTTCCTGCTCGATCTTGTCGAGCTCGCCCGCGGTGGCGTGCCCCGCCCGCAGCAGCCGGCCGCGGAAGGACGTTATCGGATCGCGCTCGCGCCAGCTCGCTACCTCTTCCTCCGGCCGGTACGGCTGGCTGGGGAGGTTCTCCGCGTGGTCGACAGTGCGGTAGGTCTTGGCCTCCACCAGGCTGGGGCCCTGCCCCGCGCCGGCCCGGTCCCTGGCCGCGCCCACTGCCTCCCGGACCGCCACCGGGTCGCTCCCGTCGGCCACGGCGCCCGGCATGCCGTACGCCGCGGCCCGGTCGGCGATATCGTGCACCGAGACCGCGTAGCTGGCCGCTACCGTCACCGCGTAGCCGTTGTTCTCGCACAGGAAGACGATCGGCAGCTTCCAGATCGCGGCGAGGTTCATCGACTCGTGGATCGCTCCCTCATTGGACGCGCCGTCCCCGAAGGTGGCGAGCGTGACCCGGCCGGATCGCCGCAACTGGCTGGTCAGGGCCGTGCCGACGGCCACGGGCAGGCCCGAGCCGAGGATGGCGGAGCTGAAGAACGCGCCAACAGACGGGTCGATGAGGTGCATCTCGCCGCCCCGCCCCTGGCAGACGCCGGTCGCCTTGCCGAGCACCTCCGCCATCAGCGGACCGAGGTCACCGCCGCGGGCGATGGGGTAACCGTGGTTGCGGTGGGTGCCGATCAGCAGATCGTCGGGGCCCATCGCGGCGCTGCTCCCAGCCACGACGGCCTCCTGCCCGGTGGTCAGGTGGAGGACGCCCGGCATCTGCCCGGATCTCAGCAGCCGGCTGGCGGCCTCATCGAACCGTCGGATCCGCAGCATCTGCCGCCACATGCCGACCATCGAGCGGGTGTCGTCGGTCGCTGGTTGCATCCGGGCCATCACTGTCCTTTCTCCTATTCGCCGAGGTAGGCGCGCTTGAGGATGCCTGGGTCGTCCTTGAGCACCTGGCACGGGCCGCTGTAGGCAAACCGTCCCTGGCTGAGTACATGAGCCCGGTCGCCGACCTGGAGGGCCAGGGCGGCGAACTGTTCGACAAGCAGGACTCCCAGGCCAGCGTCGGCCAGTGCCCGCATCGTGGTCACCAGGGCGGTGGCGATGCTGGGACCGAGGCCAAGCGACAGCTCGTCGGCCATCAGGATCTTCGGGCGGACGGCCAGCGCACGGGCGACGACCAGCATCTGCTGCTCGCCGCCTGACAGCAGCCCAGCCCGCGTCTTCCGCCGCGGCTCAAGCAGCGGGAACAGCGCGAACGCCTCGTCAATGGACCAGTCCTCGCGCCCCGCGACAAGCAGGTTCTCCTCGGTGGTGAGGTCGCGGAAGATCCGCCGCCCCTGCTCTACGTGGCCGAGGCCGCGGCGGACCCGCTCGCGCCTGGTGGCCTTGCGTATGCCGGTCCCGTCGAGCTCGATCGTGCCCTTGGCCGCGGGAATGATCCCGGAGATCGCCTCGAGCAATGTCGTCTTGCCCGCGCCGTTGATGCCGAGCAGGACCGTCACCTCCCCGGGCGGCACGTCGAACGAGACGCCGCGGACGATCGGGAACGTGTCCCGCTCGACGACGAGCTCAGCGACGGTGAGTCCGCGGCTGGCGTGCCCGTTCTGGCTTCCGGCCGGGGCCGGCGCCTGGCTGTCGGCGGTCATCGCTCGATCACTGCGGCCTTGTCGGCGGTCCCGAGATAGGCGGCCACCACCGTGTCCATCTTCAGCACGTCCTCGGGCCGGCCCTCTGCGATCTTCTTGCCGAAGTCCATGACCGTGACGTGCGAGCAGCAGGCCCGCACGACCTCCATGTCGTGCTCGATGAGCAGGACCGCGCAGCCGAAGACGTCCGGCACCTGCGATACCCGCGCGGCGACCGCGAGCGAGTCCGCCTCGGCGAGCCCGGCGGTCGGCTCATCGAGCAGCACGATCTTCGGGCGCGCCGCGATGCATCCGGCGATCTCGAGCAGTCGCCTCGTCCCGACGTCGATGTCGGCGATCCGGTCGTAGGGGGACGGTCCGCCGATGAACTCGAGCACGTCGGCGACCTCCTGCATGGAGATGCGCCGCCGCGCCGCGACGCGGACGTACTCCCCGGCGGTGAGCTCGGGAATCGTCCGTTCCTGCTGGAACGTGCGGCGGACCCCGGCGCGCACGCGCTGGTGCACGAGGAGCCCATCGATGGTGCGCCCGGCTATCTCGACGGTGCCGGCGTAGTTCCTGATGAACCCCGACACCACGTCGACGAACGTGGTCTTTCCCGCGCCGTTCGGGCCGATCAGCCCGCTCACCGAGCCCGCGGGGACCTCCATGGTCATGTCCTCAAGCGCGATGACGCCGGTGAAGCGGACGCCGACGCCCGTCGCCCGCAGCGCGGGCGGTCCGGCCGTCACCGGGCTTACGCCTGGGGCCGGGATAACCGTGGCCTCGGGCGCGGACGCCCGCACGCCGGGGGCGCCGTCGCCGTCGCCGGCCGCGCCGTCGTCGGCCGGGA
>JASHPP010000623.1 GCA_030038035.1 Trebonia sp. | reverse complement strand
TTCGGCGCGGGCGTCGGCGAGCTGCCCGGCCGACAGCCGGGCCCGGCATCGCAGCATGGACCAGATCCGGATGTTCTTTGCTACGTTCTCGGCCTCGCGGGTGCCGGCCTCGATGATCGAGTGTGCCTCGTCCAGTCGCAGCTCCGAGATCAGCAGCAGCGACTTCCACGTCTGCGGCAGCCACAGCCGCAGGTCTTCCGCCTCGTGCTCACGCGCGACCGCCTCGGCCGCCAGGTTGACGGCGCCCCGCCAGTCGCCCTCAGCGAAGGCCAGCAGCGCCCGGGGCACGAAGGTGACGATCCCAGCAGCGGGATCACCGATGGCGGCCGCCTCCGCGATCGCGTCCGCGACAGGCGCGGCGGCCGCGCGCGCGTCGCCGCTGATGTCCAGGCCGCAGGCCATCAGCGACAGCAGTTGCACACGCAGCGCGGGCGGGACGCCCGGCAGCCGCAGGGCCGCCTCGCACTGCTCGGCGACCGTCGCAGGGGCGTACTGGGTCATCAGCATGCCGATGCTCAGCCGCGCCTGCGCCTCGGCGGCCGGGTCGGCGAGGTCGCCCGCGGAGGAGGCCATCAGCCTGGCCGCCTCGGCGGCCCGGCCCGCCTGCACGAGAAGGTCGATGGCCTGAGCGACGGCCTCGCCGCGTTCCGGGGCGCCGCGCCCGGTGAGGTCCAGGGCACGCCGGGACAAGGGCACCGCCACCGCCGGGGACACCTGCCCGATCTGCGCCGCCGCCCGCCGCAGCAGGCCGGCCGAGGCCACATCGCCGGGCTCGGCGACGTCCATGACCAGCTGCGCGACGTCGGCGGCCGACGACCCGTGCCGAAGCATCACCTCGATCGCGGTCCGGCGCACGCTGCGCCGGACGGCTCCCGGCACGCTGGCGTCGACCGCCTCGCGCACCAGGTCATGCCGGAACCTCAGCCTGTCCCCGTCCTCGGCCAGCAGACCCGCCGCGATAACCTCCCGGATCTCGCCGCGCAACTCCAGCGGCGGCCTGCCGAGCAGGCCGGCCAGCTCGTCCAGGGAGAAACTGCGCCCCAGGACCGAGGCCATCTCCACGGCGTCCCTGGCTGGCGCGGTCAGCCGCGCCAGCTGGCCGGCAACGGTGCCGACGAACCGGCGCGGCAGGGTGGCCCCGGCTGCCAGCACCGCGGCGCCTGCGGTGACCCGGACAAGATGTTCATCGCGCAGCCCGCTCAGCAGCTCGGTCAGCAGGAACGGCTGGCCATCAGCCCGGGTAAGGACCCGCAGCAGCGCCTCATCGGGCTCGCCGCCGAGCATGTCGTGCGCGACCTGCGCGACCGCGGCCTCATCCAGCGGGCCCAGGCGGACCTCGGCGGCGCCCGCCGCTTTCAGCCGGCTGACCGCTTCCCCCGCGGCCTCCGCCAGCTCCCCGTCGCGCAGCGCAAGCAGCCAGCTGATCCGGTGCGTGGCCAGCCGCCTGGACAGCGTGACCACGGCACCGGCCGTGGCCGCGTCCGCCCACTGCAGGTCGTCAACGACGATCAGCAACGGGGACCGGTGCGCGGCTTTCTCAAGGGATTCCTGCAGCTCGCGCAGCAGCCACAGGCGCTGGTCAGGAGACTGACTGAGGTCATGCAGACGGGCAGGATCGACGGGCGGATCCTCGGCGGAGACAAGGGCGTCCACAATCGCCCCGAGCGGCACGGCCCGCGCCGCGGGATCCCCGCCACCGCAGAACACCCGGACGCCCCTGTCCGGGGCGAGGCTCGCGGCCTCGGAGAGCAACGTAGTCTTCCCGACCCCTGCCGGACCGGTCACGAGCACAACGCTGCCGCGCCCGGCGCCGAGCGCATCCAGCAGCCCGCGCAGCACGTCAACCTGCGGCTCCCGGCCCCGCAATCTGGGAAGCACCGGGCCATCGTAATCGAACTTGGCCTGCTCAGCCGCGAGGGCCTGGACTGCCTGCCGCCGGCATCACGCTCAGGCTCGGGCTATGGTTGCGCAGAGGTCTTCACGTTTCACCGGTAGGACCTGATGCGGTCCGGCTCGTTCGAGACGGCGATGGCCAGCTGCTCGCCGACCTGGACGGGGATGGACACAGGCGAAGACTGCCCGCGGCTGGGCGGGCGGCTACGCGGGTTTCACGGGCGGCGATGGCCTGGCGGTTGCGTCTGCCGTAGGAGTCTTCCGGCAGCTTCTCGCTGTGCTGCTCGACTTCGCGGACGTGAGCCTCTCGGTCGCCGGCATAGGCGGAGACGGCGAACAGCGTGACGAGGGTGAGGCTACCGTCCGGGACGACCGACGGCGCGGACGTCACCGGCTTCCCGGCGGGATGTGGCTTGGCGTGACTGGGACAATGATACGCGTGAGCAATTCAGGCCGGCCCTACCGCGACGCACCGCCGTTCGCGCTGGTGATCTGCGGAGTACCAGCGAGCGGCAAGTCGACACTCGCTGACGAATGCCCGCTCATGCGGCATTGTCGGCGTCTGCCGTGAGTTCGAGCGCAGAACTGATGCATCTGCTTGCGGTCCGAGGTCCGGAAGCTCAACCGAGGCGGGCTTGGTCGCTGAGAGCTTCGCCGTCTCAGCCAGCGGGGGGTGCTGGCGGCAGCCCCGCCGGACCCGTGAAGGCGAAGACCTGGCTGATGCCCGGAAGCAGCAGCAGGCCATCGGCGGCCGACGGCGTCGGGAAGTGGTTCGCCGACCCGCCGAAGGGAATCGAG
>JASHPP010000622.1 GCA_030038035.1 Trebonia sp. | reverse complement strand
TTAGCCCCAAGGAGCTTCGGGTTGCCTTTGCTGTCCAGCACTGCCTCGCTCTTGTCGAGCACCCACGCAGCGCCGCCTCTGGGACCCTCGTAAAGCACCGCCGCGCTCTTTTCGATGCCGGCCGGATCGATGCGAGAAGCCGTCCGCTTACCCACCTCGATATCCAGTGCGACGATCTCCGAGGTGATAGCGCGCTCGTACTTCGCGCCAAGTCCACCCCGCGGACCGGTCGAGTCCCAGCCGCCGAACACAAGGGTGTGCGGGCTGTGGTAGTAGAGGGCGGCAGCATCGCGCGGGCGAGCCTCCGTGATCGCCCTGCCTACTGCGCCGTTCCTGAACAGGTGCTCGCCGTCATAGCTGTCACGGAGCAGGGCGTCGAAAATCCGGTGCGGCGCCTCGTAATCGCTGATCCGGTCGAGTCCGGCCAGGCCGCTTTGGGCGAAGTCCACCGAGGTGACCGGCGCCGCCAGATCGCCTCTGCGGATGGCGTCGAGCAGTGCCAGCTCCAGCCGGTTGGCCTGGGAGGCAACGGAGTCGAGCACGACCGCCGGAACCACCGTGTCTTCGCTGCCGTCTGCACGCGGAACCCGGCGCTTCTCAGTGGCGTATTTCGTCTCAGCATTGTTGTCGACACCGTAGGTCGGCGGGAACACCTTGTCCCCTGGACCGCCGAGTGGCTGGAGAACGGTCCGGCACCTAACGCCGACAGCACCGCCGACGACGCCTTCCTTAAGTTCCTCGTGAGTTAGCGACATTTTCGAACTCCTTAACTGGTGAGTAACAAGAACGAACAGTCCGGCTACCCGGACGAACTCATACGCGTCCTCCGACCAAGTAGTAGGCCGAGACCAGGATGCCCAGCGCCACAGTGCAAGCCAGCAGCAGCACGACCAGTCGCAGGAGCGCACTCCAGTCGTGATCACCGACCCACCCGATGACCCACGCGACGAGGGCCATGAGTGTGCTGGGGTGGTCGGATCCCTGCCGCCTGGTCATGGCTCATGAGCGTACTCCTAGCCGACTTGCTTATACTCACTCCTACACATAACATCCGTCGGATAGGACCGTCGGCCACATTGCGGCTGTGTCGTCGTGAGTATGCCGTTAGATGAGTTACAGATGTTCTCTGGGGCCAGCCCGTGGTACGGGCTGGCCTCAGCCCCAGCGCAAATCTGCCGCCGGAGCGCTCGAACGCTAACCCGGGGACCTCGTCGCGGGATCGCCCGAAGTGTATGCGTTGGGTAGCGGCTGGTGGTCGGCTACAGTCGACCGCATGACTCACCCGGCGCCACCGAGGCTGGGTCTTCTTTTTGGCGGACGTAGCCCGTGACGGCGCTGGCCCGACGTCGCGGCGGTTACCCAAACACGAAGTCATCGACATTTCCGGCTCCCCGCATCCCGCGCTGCAGTGATGGACCAGCCGCCCCGAAGTCACGAAGGGTGCCCAGTCCGTCTTAACTACGTAGAGCCGACGCGCGAACCGGACATTGCGATGACATCCGCACGGAGGAACTCCAGGTGCGCCGCAAAGAGCGCCGGGCGCTGCGTCGCTCAACTCTTTCCGGATACCCTAGCAGGTTACCGGCGGATTCCAGCAGATTCCAGTAAATAACTAGCCAACATTATCCGGGTTGGCGTCTGTTCATCTGGACGCGGTGGCAGGTCACGGCTGGCCTGGCGCCGACAGCCGGGGGACTACGTGCTGCCCGGTGGGAGCGTAGCCGCCGCCCGTCGCATTCGCGGACCCAGATCGAGCTGCGGCTAGCCACATCCCAGGCTTGATGGTGCACGATGCTGACGCAAGTGGACCGGAGCAACGTCATCGCGAAGAACTCCGGGTGCAGCACGCGCTCCATGTGGCCACGGTCGCATGGCCATCCCCCCGGCTCGGCAATATTCCGACGACATCAGCCTCGGTGGCCCGGTAGCCTGGTGAGCATAGACCACCCGGCTCCTTGTGGGCCGGGTTTTCTTTTTGTAGAGCTCGTCTGAAGAAACCGCAAGTCCAGAGCCGGTCGAGCGGCAGCACCGTGATCCAGCCATCGCGCGTATGCGCGTGGATGCCGGTGTACGGGACGATCACTGGGCAGTCCGGGACCAGCCCGGGGCAGGCATGAACGAAGGGGGGGCCGCCCCAGTGAAACACCCCCGCAGGTTGGCCCTTGGCGCTAGCCGCGCCTGAGCTGCGCGGCGAACGCGCGCCTTTGGCAGTACGGGACCCCAAGGGACGACCACAACTGGTCGGGCCTGACTGGCCCGTAATGATTCAAGACGGAGCAGGAGAGGCAGTTACTGATGCCCGCTTCATGGTTTCTATCGCCCACAGGGAAGAGAAGGGCAGCGATGTCAACGTCGCTTCGCGCCTGCTCTTGGACATCCTCGGCGGCATAGTCGATGCAGCCCTGGTCATTTCGAACGATTCCGACTTGCGGTTCCCAATCCAGCGGGCGCGCGCACATGTGCCCGTCGGACTGATCAACCCGACGCCCGGCCAGACAGCAGGAGCACTGCGTGCTGAGGTGACAACTGGCACTGGCCGCCACTTCTGGCGAAAGCTTGAACCGCGGGACTTCGTTTCCCACCAACTCGCGAATCCTGCAAGCGGCTACACCATGCCAGAAGGCTGGTGATCGTGTATAGTACTGCCCGTAGACCACCCGGCTCCTTGTGGGCCGGGTCTCTTTTTCTGTGGGACCAAGTTGTCGAGCCTGGCACAAGCCCCGCGTGGAACGCGGCGCCTGTCTCTGCCGCCACAGCATGCACCCGCACCACCGCCCTCGCCCTACCTGCGGGCTAGCCTTCGCGCCGCTCCTTTGCACACGCCTACCCCTTCATTGTTACTGCTGCGAGCCTCACCCCCGGCTCAGGCATGTAATCATCGCGCCGACCGGGGCACGGCGGAGCCCGAAAGCTGAGAAGACACACAGATCTATCCCATAGGCGACATGTTGGTCACGCCCTCTGCCCCGAGAACCATACCAGAACTTCCCTGTTATTCCAGCATTCTCCTCAAAACAGTCTGATGAGTTCAGCGAAGATCGCGTGCCATGCCACCACTGCCACTACAGCAGCAGC
>JASHPP010000621.1 GCA_030038035.1 Trebonia sp. | reverse complement strand
CGCGACGGCGACGCCGGCCGGCGCCGGATCGGCGGCCAGCACACCGTCTTGCCAGCGTTCCGAGCCGTAATGCCCGAGGACGATCAGCCTGCCGATGCCGGCGAAGCCGCCGAGGGCGACCGCCTCGGCCGCGGGGCGGCCGGTGACGATCGCGACCGTGCCGACGGCGGCGGACAGCCTGGCCAGCGCGTCCGCGGCGCCGGGCGCCGCCCACGCCGCCGCCGGGTCGGCGACGATCGGCGACAGCGTACCGTCGAAGTCCGCGGCGATGAGGGCGCGCGCCGGGCCGGCCAGGATCGCCGCAAGCCCGGCCTGCCCCTCGGCGGTGCCGGCGCGGGGCAAGGTCACGGTTAGCTGGTACCCGGCTGCGGCGAGCGCATGCGCTGGCGCCGTGCCCGCTGCGCGCGCAGCCGCTTGACGAGCACGGGGTCGAACTTGAGCGCCTCAGGGCTGTCGATCAGCTCGTTGAGCAGCTGGTAGTACCGGGTGGCGGAAATGGCGAGCACGTCGGCGATGGCCTGCTCCTTGGCGCCGGCGGTCCGCCACGTGCCTCGCTCGAACGCGAGCAGGCGCATGTCGCGCTCGGACAACGCTGGCATCCGCCACTCCCTTCAGTACGCTCGCAGAGCGTGGCTTCGTTTCACTGTCTCACGTTCCTGACCGACTACGGGCTGGAAGACGGCTTTGTCGCGGCCTGCCATGGAATCCTTGCCCGGATAGCGCCAGCGGCACGCATTATCGACATTACGCACCTCGTGCCGCCCGGTGACATCCGCCGGGGCGCCGCCGTGCTCGCGCAGGCCGTGCCGTACTTCCCCCCCGCCGTGCACGTGGCCGTCGTCGATCCCGGGGTTGGCACCGCGCGGCGCGCCGTCGCCGTCGCGGCGGGCGGCTCGGTGTTCGTCGGGCCGGACAACGGCCTGCTGTCGTGGGCGATCGAGACCGCCGGCGGCCCCACCGCGGCCGTCAGCCTGACCAACACCGCGCTGTGGCTTGACGCCGTGGCGCCGACCTTTCACGGGCGGGACATCTTCATGCCGGTCGCGGCGCACCTGTTCGCCGGCACGGCGCTGGCGCGGGCCGGCGACGAGCTCGACGTGGCCGGCCTGGTCGCGCTGCCCAGGCCGGCCAGCCGGGTTCGCGACGGCACCGCCGAAGGCGAGGTGGTCACCGTGGACAGGTTCGGCAACGCGCAGCTGTCCGTCACAGGGACGGACGCGGCGCTGGCCGGGATGATGCCGGGCAGGGCGGTCGCGCTCGCGTGGCACGGACGGGCACTGACCGTGCCGTTCGCCCTGACGTTCGGCGAGGTCGGCCCGGGCGAGCTCGTCTGCTTCCTTGACAGCGCCGGGTTCGTCGCGGTCGCGGTCAACGGCGGCAGCGCGGCGCGGCGGCTCGCGCTGTATCCGGGGACGCGCGTGACGCTGACCGTCATGAAATTATTCATTCACCGCGTTTCCCGGCAGCCGCGTGACACCATAATGGACTGAATTCTTCGGATTCAGCCCCTTCGCCCCGGCCTTGAGGGGATGCGTGACCGACGTGTCCCGTCTGCTACGCGGCACGCTGCCGGTTATGGTGGCATTCGCCGTCGCAACTTGTTTCGTGCTGCCCGCGAACGCCGGGCAGTCGGCACGCGCCGCGCGGGCGGCGGGGGCGGCGCGGTCCGCGGCACCGTCCCTGGCGTCCGAGTGGTGGCTGACGGCGCTGAACGTGCCCGCGGCGTGGCGGGCCGCGCCGGAAAAGGGCGGCGGCGTTACCGTCGCGGTGCTGTCCACCGGCGTCGACGCCGCCCACCAGGACCTCGCGGGAACCGTGACCACCGGGCCTGATTACAGCGGCTCGGGACGCAGCGCCGGCGGCCCGTACTGGGGTGCGGAGGGCACGGCCGTGGCCAGCCTGCTGGCCGGGCACGGGCACGGCCCCGGCGGCGCCGCGGGCATCACCGGGGTCGCCCCTGGTGCGCGGATCCTTTCCGTCCAGGTAACGCTGGAGTACGACGATCCGCTGAACTCCGACGCGACGATTACCCGGCGGCTCCCCGCCGCGATCGCGGCGGGCATCAGGTACGCGGCCGGCCATGGAGCCAGCGTGATCGCGCTGCCGCTCGACCCGGGCACGCTTGGCTCGCCGGTCTCAGGGGACCCGGCCGCCGCGGGCGGCAGCCAGGCGGAGCGCGCGGCTGTCAGCTACGCGCTCGCCCGCGGCGTGGTGCTGATAGCGCCGGCCGGCGACAACGGCGCGGGCACGGGAGCGGTCAACTACCCGGCCGCCTACCCCGGCGTGGTCGCGGTCGGGGCCACCACGCGCGGCGGGCAGCTCGCGGTGTTCACAAGCAGGCGTTCCTACGTGGCGCTGACCGCGCCCGGCGCGGGCCTCACGGTCGCCGCCCCCGACGGCGGCTACACGACGCTGGCGAGCACGGACATGTCCGCGGCGCTCACCGCCGGGGTGGCCGCGCTGATCCGCTCCAGGTTCCCGCTGCTGTCCCCGGCCGAGGTGGCACTGGCGCTTGAAGACGGGACCACGCGCCCGGCGCGCGCGCGGCTGGCGCCTGGCAGCGGCCACGGCGCCCTGAACGCCGCGGGCGCGCTCGCCG
>JASHPP010000620.1 GCA_030038035.1 Trebonia sp. | reverse complement strand
CCGACAACATCACGCTGCCCGGGCTGGCGCACGTGGCGTACCTGCGCAGCCCGTACGCGCACGCCCGGATCACGTCGGTTGACCTGTCCGCCGCCAAGGACGCGCCCGGCGTCTTCGCCGCCTACTGCGGCGCCGACTTCGCCGCCGAGCAGGGCTCGCTGCCCTGCGCCTGGCCGGTGACCCCGGACATCGTGATCCCCGATCACCCGTCGATGGCGGTCGACACCGTGCGGTACGCCGGCGAGATCGTCGCCGCCGTGGTCGCCAGGGACCGGTATGCCGCCGCCGACGCGGTGGAGCTGGTCGATGTCAGCTACGACCCGCTCGAGCCGGTGCTCGACATGGAGGCCGCGCTGCGGCCGGATTCGCCGCGGGTCCACGAGGCCGGCAACAAGTCCTACACGTGGACGCTCGAGAACGGCGACCTGGACGGCGCGTTCCGCGACGCCCCTGTCGTGCTCGAGCGCACCTACCGGCAGCAGCGGCTGATCCCGTGCGCGATCGAGCCCCGCGCGGTGGTCTGCGCGCCGGTCGGCGACGAGTACACGATGTGGTCGGCGACGCAGATCCCGCACGTGCTGCGGCTGATGCTCGCGCTCGTCACCGGCATCGGCGAGCAGAACCTGCGGGTGATCGCGCCGGATGTCGGCGGCGGCTTCGGCTCCAAGCTGCAGGTGACGGCCGAGGAGGTGCTCGCGCTGCTGTTCGCCCGCAGGCTCGGCCGGCCGGTGAAGTGGACCGAGTCCCGGTCGGAGGGCAACGTGGCCGTGCACCACGGCCGGGACCAGATCCAGCGGATCAGGCTGGCCGCTGACGCCGACGGGCGGCTGCGCGGGCTGTCCGTCGACCTGCTCGCGGACATGGGGGCGTACCTGATGCTGGTGACCCCGGGTGTTCCGCTGCTCGGGGCGTTCATGTACAACGCGATCTACAAGATGGACGCCTACCGGTTCAACTGCACCGGGGTATTCACCACCAAGACGCCCACCGACGCCTACCGCGGCGCCGGGCGGCCCGAGGCGACCTACGCGATCGAGCACATCATCGACGACCTGGCCGCGTCGCTGGGCGTGGACCCGCTCGAGCTGCGCGAGCGGAACTGGATCAGGCACGAGGAGTTCCCGTACACCACGATCTCCGGGCTGACCTACGACTCGGGCAACTACGAGGCGGCGACCGCGCAGGCGCGCGCGCTGTTCGGCTATGACGACCTGCGGGCCGAGCAGGCGTCGCGGAACGCGTCCGGCTCGCCGGTGCGGCTCGGCATCGGGATCTCGACGTTCACCGAGATGTGCGGGCTCGCGCCGTCGCGCGTCCTCGGCTCGCTGTCGTACGCGGCAGGCGGCTGGGAGTACGCCTCGATCCGGATGCTGCCGACCGGCAAGGTCGAGGTGGTCACCGGGACGAGCGCGCACGGCCAGGGCCACGAGACCGCGTGGTCGCAGATCGTCGCGGACCAGCTCGGCGTGCCGTTCGAGGACATTCGCGTGCTGCACGGCGACACCCAGGTCGCGCCCAAGGGCATGGACACCTACGGGTCGCGGTCGCTCGCGGTCGGCGGCACGGCGCTGGTGGAGGCCTGCGGCAAGGTCAGGGAGAAGGCCCGGGTCATCGCGGCCGGCATGCTGGAGGTCGCGCCCTCCGACCTGGAATGGGATTCCGGGCGGTGGTCGGTGCGCGGCGACCCGGAGCAGGGCAAGACGATCGGGGAGATCGCGTTCGCCGCGTTCGCGGCGCACTCGCTGCCCGACGGGGTGGAGCCGTCGCTGGACTCCGACGCGACGTACGACCCGGACAACTTCTCGTTCCCGCACGGCACGCACCTGTGCGCGGTCGAGGTGGACACCGAGACAGGAGCCGTGCGGATCCGCTCCTACGTCGCGGTCGACGACGTCGGCGTCGTGGTGAACCCGCAGATCGTCGAGGGGCAAGTGCACGGCGGGATCGCGCAGGGCATCGCCCAGGCGCTGTACGAGGAGGCCGCCTACGACTCCTCGGGCAACCTGGTGACGGCGACGCTGGCGGACTACCTGCTGCCTTCAGCGGCGGATCTGCCGTCGTTCGTGACCGCGCGCACCACCACGCCCTCCACGGGCAACCCGCTCGGCGTGAAGGGGGTCGGCGAGGCCGGCACGATCGCGTCCACGCCGGCTGTCGTGAACGCGATCATCGACGCTCTGCGGCCGTTCGGGGTCAGTGACGTGCCGATGCCATGCACTCCAGAACGGGTGTGGCGGGCCATCAGTTCCGGCGGCGGTGCTGCTGGCGGTCCCGGCGGCAGTGCTGGGCGCGGTTCCGGCGGTTCCGGCGGCGGTGCTGGCGGCGGTTCGGAAGGAGCGGGCCGATGATCCCGGCGAGGTTTGACTACGTGCGGCCTTCGTCCGTGGACGAGGCGGTCCGGGCGCTGGCCTCCGGCGGCGACGACACCAAGGTGATCGCGGGCGGGCAGTCGCTGCTGCCGCTGCTGCGGATGCGGCTCGCCCGCCCTGACAAGCTCGTCGACCTCGGCGGGCTCGACGCGCTGCGGGGCGTCCGCGACGCCGGCGACGCGCTGGAGATCGGCGCGCTGACCACGTACTACGAGCTCACCCGCGACTGGCTGGTCAGGGAGCACTGCGGGTTGCTCGCGCAGGCCGCGGCGACGATCGCCGACCCGGCGGTGCGGCACCGCGGCACGTTCGGCGGCGGGCTGGCGCACGCCGACCCGGCCGGGGACATGCCCGCCGTCGTCACTGCGCTCGACGCGACGCTGGTGGCACACGGGCCGTCAGGGTCGCGGGAGATCAGCCCGGCCGACTTCTTCTCCGACTTCTTTACGACGTCGCTGTCGCCCGGAGAGATCCTCACGTCGGTCCGGGTGCCGAAGCTCGAAGGCTGGGGCTACCGGTACGAGAAGTTCAACGTCACGGCGCAGGCCTGGGCGCTGGTCGGGGTCGCCGCCGTCGCGCGGCGGGCCGACGGGCATGTCGCCGAGGCCAGGGTCGGGCTCACCAACATGGGCTCGGTCCCGGTCAGGGCGCTGGCCGTGGAGGCGGCGGCAGCCGGCGCGGAGGCGTCGGCGGCGGGGCTGGCAGCGGCGGCGGCGCACGCCGGCGAAGGCGCCGACCCGCCTAGCGACCTGCGGGCCGCGGCCGACTACCGGCGGCATCTGGCCCGGGTCCTCACGGGCCGGGCGCTGGCCGCGGCGGCGGGCGCGTCCTGACCCTGGTGTCGTCGGGGACGGCTTGCTGAGGTCGCCCAATCGGCGCTCTGGCGGCGCCGCCGGGCCGGGGACCCGCGTTCGCGGGTTCCCCGGCCCGGCCGGTGTTTGACCCGTCGCGGAGGCGGGACAAGCCTGGCGCATACAATCTCCAACGAATACCTAATCAGCGAGAAAGTAGCGTCGTAATGGCCATCGAGCTCGACAACTCATTCACCGTTCCCGTGCCGCCTGAGCAAGCCTGGGATGTCCTGCTCGACGTGGAGCGGATCGCGCCGTGCATGCCCGGTGCCAGCGTCACCTCGGTCGACGGAGATGAGATCGCCGGCCAGGTCAAGGTCAAATTGGGTCCGCTGTCGCTGAGCTACAAGGGGACCGCCAAGTTCACCGAGAAGGACCAGGCCAACCACACGATCGCGATCGAGGCTTCCGGAAAGGAGACCCGCGGCGCGGGCACCGCGTCCGCGACCGTGCACGCCGGCCTCAAGCCGGCCGACTCCGACGGCCACACGCTGGTGTCCATGCACACCTCGCTGAACGTCACGGGCCGCCCCGCCCAGTTCGGGCGCAGCCTGCTGCCCGAGGTCAGCGGCAAGCTCATCGCGCAGTTCGCCGCGAACTTGGAGGCCCTGATCGACGCCTCCGTGACGGGCGTGCCTGCCGAGGGCGCCGCACCGGCGGAAGGCGCCGCACCGGCCGAGGCCGCGGCCGGCGCGGGCACCCGCGGCGGCGCCGGTGCCGGCGAGTCTGGTGCGGGAGCGGCGGTCGCCGCCGTGCCCACGCAGCCCGCGGTGGCGCTTCCGCAGCAGGAGGACTCGCTCAACCTGATCAAGCTCGTCGGCGGGCCGATCCTCAAGCGGGTCATCCCGGTCGCCGCGGCGGCCGTCCTGCTCGCCATCCTCGGCCGCCGGGTGCGCCGGCTGGTCAGGCGCGCCAAGTCCTGACGGCCTCCTGGACGTCCGTCCTGACAGCGTCCCGACGCCCGCCCGGCGGATGTCGCCTGATGTCGCGGGATGTCGCGGAGAGCCTTACCTGGCCGCGGGGATGAAGATCCTGCCCTGCACGCCGCCGAAGTCAATGAGCATCGGTCGCACGCCGACGCGCTGACTGGGCACGACCTGCTTCGGGCCTTCGCCCTCGGGGGCGACGGTCCAGGTGCTGTCGGTCATGTTCCGCAGGACCACGCGCCCGGGCCGCCCAGGATGTGCCTCGACGACGGCGCAGGTCGTGCGGTAGCCGCGGTCCCGGGTGAGGTGGTGGCTGGTCACCACGGCGCCCTGGGACAGGACGAGCGTGCCTCCAGGGGCCTCGAGCACGGGCAGAGTGGGCAAGACCCCACGGCAGTCCCAGCAGCGCTGTCTCGGCTGCTCTGGATCGTAGAATGCCTCGGCCTGGCAGCCAGCGCACATTGACACGCTGTCATGCAGGCCGACCAGCATGCGCCGCCACGATCCCTCCTTGACCCGGCCGTAGAGAGACGCGTCATGCAGTCCGGTGGTGAAGGCCTGGGTGAACAGCCGGCGGCACTGCGCGGTGTAGATCGGCCACCAGACGTTGACCTGGCTTTCCGGGAGCGGGCGGTTGGAGCGATCGTCTGGGTCGAAGACGAACAGCGGCTGCAGGCCGAAGTTCCGCAGCGTGAGCTCGGTCTCCGACATGTGGTTGCCGTCCCACGTGTAGGTCGAGTCGGTCCGCTCGCCGAGCAGCGGATGGCCGTGCATCAGCAGGTAGAAGAGCAGCACGGCCAGCGAGTACAGGTCGCTGGTCGTAGACGGGTGCACCTCGTCGCGCAGCACTTCCGGCGCCATGAACGGCCCCGTGCCCTTGACGAGCGCGTCTCCCCCGTCGGTGCCGACGTTGTCGACGTCGATAATCGCCACCTCGCAGGCCACGGGATCGACGCGCAGGTTTCCGAAGCTGATGTCCCGGTAGCACAATCCGGACGAGTGCAGCACCGCGAACGCGTCGACGAGTTCGCGGCCGATCGTGGCGACGACCCGGAACGACGGCTGCATCTTCTCGTTCAGCAGGTGCGCGAGCGACATGAACCGCCGGTCCAGCAGCGGCATCACGTAACCGAAGCCTGGCAGCTGATCCGAGCTGACGAGGTCGATCGGCCACATGAAGGCAGGGTGCGGCGGGCGGCCGCGCTGGATCAGTCCGGTGATCGACTTACGCATGTCCTCGCTGCCCGGCCCGGGGCGGTACCACTTCACCGCGAATGGCGCGCCGTTGAGCCTGGCACGGTGCACGACGCCCTGGCCGCCTTCGCCGATCCGGTTCTCCACCGTGACCAGCGAATGCCCGCGTTCCATCCGCAGCGTCTGCCCAGGCTGTATCAGGGCGTCCATCCCGCTTAGTCCCCCTCGTGGTTCTGCTGCTGGCCGCCGTCAGCTGCCCCGCTGGCGGGCACCGATCCGGTGGGCGCGGCGGTGGTGGGCGCCGCCGTGGGCGCCGGGCTGGCGGGCGCCGGACTGGAAGCCGCCTCGTGGCTCGGCGCCGCCGTGGTCTTAGTCTGTCGCCCTCGCTGGCTCGGCGAAGCGGAGGAGCTGGCCGCTTTCCTGACGGGCGCCTGGGTGCGCCCGGCCGGCGGCGCAGCCGGGTGGCCTGGCGATGGCCGCGTCATGAGCACGGTCACCGCCGCGGCGAGCGCGCCGCACACCACGACCGCGACCAGGACGCCGATCCAACGCCGGCGAGCGGAGCCGCGACCGGCGTGTCCCGCCCCGGAGCGGGGCCGCGAGCGGGCCGGCGCGGGCCCGCCGGACAGCTGTCCGCCGGACTGTGCGATCGGGTCCGCCGCCGCGGACGGCACGGTCGGTGCCGACGCCGCGGACGGCACGGTCGGTACGGGCGTCGTGGACGGCACAGTGGGGACGCGCCTGGCAGTTGGCGGTGCCGTCGCCAGTCGGGCTCGTTCGCGCCGCGCGAGCGTGGCGAGCTCAGCGTAATCAGGGGACAGGAGCAGCGCGATCGTCACGTCGTCGCCGCTGCCGTCCGCCGACGCGCAACGCTCCGCCCAGGACGGGACCTGGGCGGCGAACCAGTCAAGGTCGTGCGTGGCGGCCAGCGCGGCGAGATCGCCGGCAACCTCCGGCTGCCAGTTCTCGGCCGTCTGCGCGTTGCCGTACCCGTCCGTCGCAAGCAGCAGCGCAAGCAGCGGGTCCGCGCGCAGGTCAAGCGCGCAGGTACGGAAGTCATCCTCGGCGTCCGGCTGGCACAGGCTTGTCGTGTGCTGGCCGTCGAGCCTGCTGTCTCCCGGCACCGGGGACAAGGCCGTCCCGTCCGGCCGGACCGCGAGCAGGTCGCCGTCCCCGATCTGCGCACACGCCAGCCAGCCCCCGGCGATCACAGCGAAAAGCAAGGTAGAACCGTAGGGGACCTCCGGTTCGTCCCCGGCGTCTGCGAGGGCAGACTGCTCCTGTGCCGTGTAAGGGTGTGCCGCGAGATGCTTGGCAACCTCGGTACGCCATTCGCCGACGATTGCTTGCGGCAGGCTGTCGCGCACCGTCTCGGCCACCCCGGCCGCAGCCGGGTCGCCGGTCAGGGTGGCGGCAAACTGAGCGCCCACCCGGCAGGCAACCTCGACCGCCAGCGCGGATCCGGTGGCACTGCGGGCATGACGGAAGTGGCCGTGCCCGTCGGCTACGGCGACGATGGTCGCGGGGAGGTCGATAGCGGCCTCATGCGCGATCGAATCCTGGTTGGGCATGTCACGCAGGAAGTGGGTGACACCCCGGGCGGTACCGGGAATGAAGTGCCAGCCGGCTGGGTCGGGTTCGCTTCTCATGACGCCGTCAGACGATCGTGTCCTGGTCGAACACCCCCGACGGGAAGCCCTCCGCCGGGCCGAACAGCCTGCGCATCACCGCTCCCCGGTCAGCGCCTGTCTCCGACATCCTGGACAGCGCCAGCGACGCGGCCACCAGGCGGTCCGCGATGTCCTCGGTGCTGTCCGCCACGAGCACCGGCACGCTCGGGTCGCCGATGAACCGGGTGAGCGCGTCGGACTGGGCGTCGCGCCCGATCGCGATCGACAGCCGCAGGGCGGCCCTACCAGCGGGCTGAGCCAGCAACGTGGCAAGGCCGGCTTCGAACCCGCCCGGCGGATCGGTGGCCAGCCCGTCGGTGATCAGCAGGATGGCTGGCCGGAGCGCACGGCGTTCGATCTGGCCAGGCGCCAGAGCCTCGGCCGCCAGGGCGAACGCCGGTCCCATGTTGGTCAGCCCTTTGCTCACCGGCGTGAGCGGCTTCCAGCGGATCCCGGCTACCGGCACCGGTTCGCGGATGTGCCAGCGCGGCTCCGTGGCGAAGGCGATCGCCCGGATGAACACCTGCGCCTGTTCCTGGTCGCGCTCCCATGCCTCAAGGTGCGGCATCATGTCCGCGATGGCGAAGTTCAGCGCCTGGATCTTCTCGCCTTTCATCCCGCCGGAGCAGTCCGCCAAGATGATGACGTGCAGCGGTCGCCTGGAGATGCCCCCTCCGGGCATGCGGGAGTACGGTGCCGCCGGGGTCATGTGTTCAGCCACCAGGTGTTGAGCTGGCTGAACGTCCAGGTGTGCGGAGCCTGGGCGATGATGAACCCGTCTTCGGTCGGGAACGTCCACGTGTACGACGCCTGAGTGGTGCTGCCGCTGCCCACCGTCTCGCACTCAAGCACCTGGCCGTTACGGTACGGGAACTGATTGTCCTTCCATTCCGTCGTCCCCTGGGTGTCGCTCCCGGACGGCGGGCAGACCGTTCCTGCGCTTGACAGGTCGAAGCCCCACCACTTGTTGAAGTTGTTCCAGGAGGTGAGGTAGTTGGCCGAGCTGTCCATCTGGAACGCGAAGACCTGTCCGCCCGGCAGGCCGGGGTCGGTGCACTTCAGCGCGGTCACCAGGCCGGGCATGGTCCAGGGGAACGGAGGAGTCTGCGTCACGCACTCGCTGGCGACGTCGTCCAGGTCGGTCGGCAGCAGCGTGCTGATCGGGACAACGCCAGACGCCAGCACGTTGGTCGGCGTCACCGCGGGCGACGACACGGGAGTCGTCACTGGGCTCGTCGGGGGGATTGTCGTGTGCGTGCTGGGGATCGGCGAGCGCGTCCCTGACGCGTTGTTCGTGCTCGACTTGGAGAAGGGGAATGCGTGCGCCACGACCGCGATGATCAGGTAGATCACCACGACCGCGGCGATCCCGCCGCCGATGGCGAGGCCTCGCTTAGAGCCTGACCCGCCGCTGCCGCCCTGGGTAACCGGAGGCTGTCCCGGATACGGAGGCGGCGGGACCGGCGTCTGCTGTCCAGGGGCACCCGGGCGGGCTCCCGCCTGGAACTGGGCTCCTGGCTGGTACTGTCCGGCCGGCGGGTACTGTCCGGCTGGCGGGTATTGCCCTGCAGGCGGGAACTGGCCTCCCGGCTGAGCCTGGCCTCCCGGCTGAGCCTGGGCTGCCGGCGGGTACTGGCCTGCCGGCTGGTACTGGCCTGCCGGCTGGTACTGGCCTGGCGGCTGAGCCTGCGGTCCGGGCTGGGCCTGGGGTGGCGCCGTCGGCCCTTGCATCGCCGGGGTTGGCTGCGCCGGGGCCGCGGGGCTTGGCCGGGCCGGAGGCGGCGGAACAGGCATCGGCGCCACCGGCGGCGACTGCGGCGTCATGGCCTTCATCGTGACGGTCGGCGCCGCGCCTGGGCTTTGCTGGGCTGGCGGGGCAGCCTGCCCGGCTTGCGCCCGCACCGGATAGCCGAGGGCCTGGGCATACTCTGTCGTCACCCACGTGCTGGCCGCCGTGTCAAGCGACCTGCGCTCGGTCAGCGATCGCGCGACGAGCTGGATCGCGGTGTCGACGTCTACGTGCTGCTGCTCCACGTGCTGGATCAGCTCGCCGGCCACGCCAGCCTCGGCCGCGGTGACGAGGAGGCTTCGCTCGCGGGGCAGGTCTGGCAGCAGGTCGGTCACCAGGTTGCCGAGGATGCGCGGGTCGCCAAGGACCTTCGAACCGTAACTGCCGACCGCCGTGCTTAGCGCCTCGTGGGCCTCGCCTTGCGCGTCGAACGAGTTCCCGCTCATTTCATGTACCTCCACACACTCGTATGACTTCTGGCGCTACGGCGCACCCGAGGCTGCGGGTCCGCCACTTGCGCCCACGGTGAGGGCGGCAGACCCGCCGATCGGGGTCAGGTTCGGGCCGCCGTAAAGCTGGACGTGATAGGTCCCGTCCGGCAGGGCAGCCAGCCCGAGCTGATCGGCGTCGAGATCGACTGTGAAACACGCGCTGCTTGATTGTGCCGTCGCTTGCGGCAATCCGCCAGTGGGCACGGTCACGGCGGTTCCGTCGGGCAGCGCGACCAGCATCGCGAGGTCAAGGCCGACTGGAACCCGGGCATAATCGATGCCGAATACCGCCGACGCCGACGCCCCTACCGCGCTGCCGCCTGCGCACGCCGCTTGCGGCGTGGCTCCGACCCCGGCACCCGTGGCCTGCTCCGCGCCCGTCCGCTGCACCAGGATCTTGCTGCGGTATGCGGTATGGTCACGCGCCGCGGTGATGAGCGGCATGGCCTCGCTTACCGCGCGCAGCCGCCAGGAGATGTCACCGCCTTCCCCGGTAACCTCCAGGCTCGGCACGCCGATCAGCTGGCCAGCGTTGTTGATCGCAGCTCCGCCCGAGTTGCCGTGCGCGAGGCGCGCCGTGGTCTCCAGTTCGAAACGAGGGTTGTTCACGTGCCCGAGCGGGTCGGGTATGAAGGTGGAGATCACCCCGCTTGTCACGGTGATCGAGTCGGAGTCGGCCACGCCAGGGAAGCCGAGCACGGTCACTGGCTGGTCCAGCTGAACCGTCGCGTCGTTGCCGATGGTGAAGTAGGGCAAGTGCAGGGAAGCGGGGTTCACCGGCTTCCCGCTGCTGGTCGCGTAGATCTGGACGACCGCGAAGTCAAGGTAGCCGTCGACGGCCACCGGCTTGGCCCGGTACCGGGGGACCACGGGCGAAGACGGTCCCGTGGTCAGCTCCACGGTGAGGAAGGGCGGATCTGGCTCAAGTTCGGCGGCAGGAATCCCGAGCGCCACTCCGGCACCTGTCGCCTGCGGCTCGGCGACGTGCGCGTTTGTGAGGATGAGGCCAGTCGGGCTGATCAGGGTTCCCGAGCCCCACCCGGTGAAGGAGGACTGCGAGCCCTGCAACAGCCGGACCGTGGCCGCTTCCGCGCCCGCCAGGACGGAGGGTGACAGGCCGCCGCTCAACCCGCCGCTCGCCGGCGCCGACCCGCCGCCCGACAAGACCACCGCCGCCGCCACTCCGCCTGCGATTGCGACGGCCGCTAGCCCCGCACCTATCCGGATACGGCTGCGCAGTATCCGGCGGTCCCTGTTGTGTTCCAGTTCCGCCCCGCTGAGCGGCGGGGTGATCCCCAGTTCCTCGCCCGTTGCCGGATCGCCGAGGCGCAGCACGACGGACTCGGTAATGCGCAGCGGTCCGCGCAATCGTTTCCCGTCGAGGAACGTGCCTCGCCGGGACTTATCGGTGTAGACGGCGCCCTTTTCGTCAGAGGTAATAAGCCCGTGGCACTGCCTCGACACAAGCGGATTCACCGAAACGAGCTCTAGCGACGGGTCGCGGCCGACTCGTACCTGTGTGCCGACAGGGAAGACGCGCTGATCGGGGCCGATCCGTGCGACGAGCACCGGTGTGCGCGCCTGCTCGGTGACTGGCTCCAGGTAAACGGTGGCCTCACCGCCGGGACCGAGTTGCACGCTGACCGCGCCAGTCAGCTGCAGCGAGGTTGCCCGCCCGCCGGCTACCCAGACATCCCCCTCATCCGCCGCCAGCCACCAGCCGTGCCCGTCAGGCACCAGGCGGGCATGGAACGGGCTGACCGCGGGCGAGTGGAGGACGACGTCCGCGTTCTGCGCACTGCCCACGCGAACCACGGACCCCTGTGAAAAGGTATAGCCACGCCCTTCCGCGCTAACGCGTATCGACGTCACGACAGCACCAGGCCCGCTTCGATATCGCAACGCTCAGGAGCGCGTTTCCCACAGTCCCCTCAATTCTCCCGGTACTTACAGGCGTCCGTGCAACCCCGACAAAATGTACTAAAAAGGAAGAGACACCCCGCTACCGCCCCGCCCCAGAGACATAGCACACTTTCCCGCAAGCATACTTCTAAAGCTCATATTCGGTAAACATCGCACGGCCTCGGCTCCGAATGCGGGGCCGGACCCGCAAAGACACTGACCGCTAATCTTCCCGCCACGCTGAAGGAGCGGCAACCGGATCGCGGAGGACGGCTCCGCGGGGGCGGGAACTTCACGAGAACTTCAGTGGACGAGGACGTCTGTGACCGGAAGGGAGGAGTCGGCAGGCAAGCCGAGGGACGACGGCGGACGGCCGCTCGACACCAGCTGCGCGCCCAGGGCGGCGACCATGGCCCCGTTGTCGGTGCACAGGCCCGGCCGCGGCACCCGCAGCCGGATCCCGGCCTGCTCGCAACGCGCGGCCGCGAGCGCGCGCAGCCTGGAGTTGGCCGCTACCCCGCCGCCGATCACCAGGTCTGATACACCCTGCTGCCGGCAGGCAGCGACCGCCTTCCTGGTGAGCACGTCGGCGACGGCCTCCTGGAACGATGCGGCGACGTCGGCGACCGGCACCGGGGACCCCGCGTCCTCGCGTGCCTCCACCCAGCGGGCCACGGCGGTCTTCAGGCCGGCGAAAGAAAAGTCAAGCGTGCCATCGTGGTACTTGGCGCGCGGGAAGCTGATCGCAGTGGGATCGCCTGACACCGCGGCGCGGTCGATCGGCGGGCCACCAGGGAACGGCATGCCGAGCACCCTGGCCACCTTGTCGTATGCCTCGCCCGCCGCGTCGTCGATCGTCGCACCCAGCGGCTCCACGCTCCCGGTCACGTCGGGAACAAGCAGCAGGGAGGAATGCCCGCCGGATACCAGCAGCGCCACGCACGGCGAAGGCAGCGGGCCGTGCTCGAGCTGGTCGACCGCGACGTGCGCGGCCAGGTGGTTAACGCCGTACAACGGCTTGCCCAGCGCGTACGCATAGGCCTTCGCCGCCGCTACTCCGACCATCAGCGCGCCGGCCAGCCCAGGACCGGCGGTCACCGCGACCGCGTCGATGTCGGCGGGCCGCACGCCCGCCTTGGCGAACGCGCCCTCGATCACAGGGACCATCGCCTCAAGGTGCGCCCGGCTCGCCACCTCGGGCACCACCCCGCCGAACCGCGCATGCTGGTCCATGCTGGTCGCCACGCTGTCGGCAAGCAGTTCACGACCGCGCACGATCCCTGCCCCGGTCTCGTCGCAGGACGTCTCGATGCCGAGCACCAGTGGTCCGCCCATCAGCGCAGCATGTCCTTCCGCATCACGATCGCGTCCACGCCCGAGGGCTGGTAGTAGCCACGGCGCACCCCGATCTCCTGGAACCCGCGCCGCAGGTACAGCCCTCTGGCACGGGGGTTGTCCTCGCGCACTTCAAGGAAGACCTCGGCGCAGCCGCGGTCCCGTGCCGCCTGAACCAGCGCGCCAAGCAGCGCGGACCCGATACCCCGGCCCCAGCAGGAGGCGGCGACCGCGATCGTCAGCACGTCCGCCTGCCCGCCGCCAGAGACGAACATCATCCCCGCGTACCCGGTCAGCGCGTGCCTGCCGTCATCAGCGACGGTCTCGGCGACCAGGTACAGCCGGCTGGCCGATGGCTGGGCGACCTCCTCGGCGAACATCTCCGGCGTCCACGGATCGTCTGCGAACAGGTCCCGCTCCAGGGCGAGCACGCCCATCAAGTCGGCGGACACCATCCGGCGCAGTCGCACCCCGGAGCCGCCGGCCGGGCCACCCTCGCCGACCGGGCCACCCTCGCCGACCCGGCCGGCCGGGCCGGCCTGGCCGGCCTC
>JASHPP010000080.1 GCA_030038035.1 Trebonia sp. | reverse complement strand
CCCCAGGCGCCCCTGGCGCCCCGGACGCGCCGGGCGCGCCGCTGGCGGACATGGGCCGCGCCGGTCGCCGCCGCGGCGGCGGTGATAGCGCTCGCCATCGCGCTGGTTGCCGTGCGGGATACCCCGAACGGGCGCGCCGTTCCCGCGGCCAGCCCGACGGCTGCCACTGACGGCGTGCCGCAGTACTACGTGGACCTGCACCAGTCGGGCACCAGCGCGACTTCCCCCGAGGGCCTGGTGGTGGGCGACACGTTCACCGGGGCGAGGCTGGCCACGATACCGCCGCCCCCGCACAGCACGTTCGTCGCGATTACGGGGGCCGCCGACGACCGGACGTTCGTCGCCGGCGCCGAGGCTGTCACCGCCGACGGCGACCTCTTGCCCGCGATGACGTGGTACCTGCTGCGGATCGCGCAGGGAAGCACGCCGGGATACCGGCTGACCAGGCTGTCGATCCCGGACACGCGGTCCTGGGACATCCAGTCGGTCGCGCTGTCGGGATCGGGGCGCGAGCTCGCGATGGCCTCCCTGTGCTGCGGCGCGAAGGTGACAGGCCCCCGTGTGCTGCAGATCTACTCGGTGGCCACAGGCAAGCTGTTGCACAGCTGGTCCACGAGCACCGCGGACGTCTTCGTCGGCTCAGGCATCGTCACGGCCGGGGCAGAAACCCGGGCGCTGTCCTGGGTGGACGGGGACAGCTTCGTGGCCTTCCCGGCTCTCGAGCCGGCCAGGACGCCGGGACACGAGGGCTTTTACGGGACGGAGCGGCTGCTGGACGTGGCCGCGCGCGGCAGTGACCTCATCGCCGACAGCCGGGTCGTCTGGTCGGCGCCGCTCTCCTTCGCCGACTCCGCCGCTGGCTGCGTGCTCGAGGTCCTCCCGCTGGTCAGCGCGGACGGGAAGACGGTCGTGTGCGCCGGTGTCACCGTCCCTGGCGAGGGCACGCAGCCGCGTGACCGCATGACGCTGCGGTGGCTGGCGTACTCGACGTCGGCGCCGACGGTGGTCCGCACCGCGTACAAGGTCACGGTCGCCGCGTCCAGTTCCGCGCAAGGCGCCCTCGACGTGCTGTGGGCCAGCGCGACCGGCGGGACGCTGATCGTCGACTGGAACGTTGACTCGTCCGGCACCTCGGCCTCGGCACCGGACCACGTCGGCGTGGTCAGCAACGGCAGGTTCACCCCGTTGCCGTCTGTGCCGGATCTCGCCCAGGGTAACCCAAGGCTGATCATCGCCTGGTAGCGGGCACGCAGCAGGAATCCGGGCGCCGCCAGGCAACCTCGGCGGCGCCCGGGCGTTTCTGATACGTGGACACAGCGAACACGCGGATGTCGCCGTGCGCGGCGGACGCGGTGACCGAGCTGTACGCCGAGCACGCGCTGGGCCTGGTCCGGCTGGCCGTGATCGTGCTTGGCGACGTCGCCGCCGCCGAAGACGTGGTCCAGGACGCCTTCCTCGGCCTATACCGGCGCTGGGACCAGCTGCCCGACACCTCGCACCCGCTGGACTACGTCCGCACCAGCGTGCTGAACGGCTGCCGGTCGGCGCTGCGCCGCCGGTCCAGGCGCGGGCTCGCCGCCGTCTTCAGCCAGCCGCCGGCCGAGTCCGCCGAAGCCCGCGCCCTGGTGAGCGAGGAATACCGCGCGGTGGTGACCGCGATCAGGGCGCTGCCGCGGCGGCAGCGCGAGGCGCTGCTGCTCCGCTACTACCTCGACATGTCCGAGGACGAGGTCGCGCGGAGCATGGGGGTCAGCCGCGGGACGGTCAAGTCCGCCACGTCCCGCGCGCTCGCCGCGATCGGGCGGATCCTCACGGAGGAGTCATGAACTCAGTCGAAGACACAGTTCGCGCCGCCACCCGGGCGTACGGGGGCATCGTCCGCGAGATCCGCCAGCTCGAGCTGACTGCGGCGCCAGCCGAGCTGGCTTCCGGCGCGCCGCACGGGCGGGGATCAGGCGGCCGGCCGCCCCGGGCGCGGCCGGCCAGGTCCTGGCTGGCACCGCTGGCCGCCGCCGCGGCCGTGCTGGCGATCGGTATCTCGCTGGTGATCGTCCGGGGCATCCCGAACGGACGCGCGGCTCCCGCCGCAGGTTCCGCCACTCCCTCATCCCCTGCCGCCAGCACCTCCCCTCCTGGCTCCGGTCCCCTGCCGGCCGAAGTCCCCGAGTACTACGTCGCGCTCGACAACACGCAGGACAAGAACTCCCCGTACCAGGCCGTCGTCGCCAGCACGGTCACCGGCGCGCGGCTCGCCACGGTCAGCCCGCCCGCGGGCAGCACGTTCGCGGGGGTGACGGCCGCCGCGGACGACCGGACCTTCGTCCTGGACGCCACCACGTGCTCGCAGTACGCGGGGAGCTCGCTGCTGTGCCCGCGGACCTGGTACCTGCTGCGGCTCTATCCCGGTTCGGCGTCCCCGGCCCGGCTGACCAGGCTGGCGATCCCGCCGACCGCGTCCGGAATCCAGGTGCAGGGGATCGCGCTGTCTCCCGACGGCAGCGAACTCGCCGTGGCGCTCCAGGCGGGCTGGTCGGGTCCCGGCGCGCAGATCGAGAAGTTGTCGATCTATTCGGTGGCCACCGGCGCGCTGCTGCGGACCTGGATCGGCCCATCGGGCACGATCAGCTACCCCGAACAGACGTATCGCCTGGACAGTAACTCCACCGTGTTCTGGTCGGCCGACGGGCGCACGCTGACATTCCGGAACCAGGCGAACGAACGGATACTGCAAATCAGCAACCTGGGGCAAGACCTGATCGCGGGCAGCCGGCTCGCCTGGTCTTATCCCGGCCGCGGGCTGGTCCCCGGGTACCAGCTCGCCTGCGACAACACGCCGAACGCCGTCGGCGACGGGTCAGCGCTCATCTGCGGTGCCACCGGGATGCCCGCCGCCACCACCCACGTGGTCAGCAAGTGCTCGCCGATGTGGGACAACGCCATGGGTTTCCTGCGGTATTCAGCGGCGACCGGCGACCTGGAGCGCGCGCTGTACATCGACCAGACCACGTGCACCGGCGAGGTCACCGCGGAGATCTTGTGGTCCAGCGCGTCGGCCAACACGATAATCGGCTGGCTGAACTCCGCCTCGGAGAGCGACCCGACGGGGCCGCAGCGGAACTGGGTCGGCGTGGTCGCCGGGGGCACGTTCACCGTGATTCCGTTCCCGCTGGACGGCGGCGTCGCCCTGCCGGACGCGGTCGCCTGGTGAGAGGTCGCCAGACCACCGCGGGGCGAGATATCGTCTGAATTTCTCGCCCCGCTCAGGCAACCAGGTGCGGTCGGCGGCATCTCTGCTTCGTGGACTCCGTGGACACAGACACCGCTAGACCCGCGCACCCGCCGGCCCCGGCCCCGGCCGACGCCGGGGCCGCGGACGGCGTGACCGCGCTGTACGAGGCGCACGCGTTCGGCCTGGTCCGGCTGGCCGTGATCATGCTCGGCGACCGGCCCGGCGCCGAGGACGTCGTGCAGGACGCGTTCTTCGGGCTGTACCGGAACTGGGACCGGCTCGCCGACCCAGGCCACGCGCTGACCTACGTGCGCTCCAGCGTGCTCAACGGCTGCCGCGCCGCCTTGCGGCAGCAGACACGGCGCGTCCGGCGCGACCGGGCGGCCGCGCCGGACGCGAACTCGGTGTACGAGTCCGCCGAGGCCCTGGTGCTGCTTGGCGAGGAGCACCGGAAGGTGATCCTCGCGGTGCGCAGGCTGCCGGACCGGCAGCGCGAAGCCCTGGTGCTGCGGTTCTACTTCGGCCTGTCGGAGGAGGAGACCGCGCGCGCGATGGGAATCAGCCGCGGCACCGTCAAGTCCTCGCTGTCCCGGGCGCTCGCGGCGCTCGGCCGGATGCTCGGGGAGGAATCGTGACCGCCATCGAAGACAGGACCCGCGCGGCGATGGACGCGATCACGGGGCTGGTCGAGCGCCTGCCCCCGCTGCCGCTGCCCCCGCCCGCGCCGCCTGGCGCGCCGGCCCGCCGCCCGGGGCGCGTGCCGTCGGCCAGGCGCGGCTGGCGCTCGTGGCTGGCACCGGTCGCTGCCGCGGTCGCCGTGCTGGCGATCGCGATCACGCTGGTCGCCGTCAGGGACATCCCTGGCGCCCCGAACCGACGGGCGGCTCCGTCCGTCAGCCCGGCAGGCGCCGCGGTCAGCATCCCGCAGTACTACGTGACGTTCAGCCAGCCTCGGGACGACACGACCAAGCCGGTCGCGCTGGTGCTCGGCGACACGCTAACCGGCAAGACGCTGTTCACGCTGCAGCCGCCGCGCGGCCTCAGCTTCGCCGGGATCACGGGTGCCGCCGACGACCGCACGTTCGTCGCCGACGCCCACCGGGACCCGTACGGCGTCCGGGGCTCGGCGGGCCGATCACGGACCTGGTACCTCGTGCGGGTCACCGGCACCGGCTCCCGGATAGCCCTGACGATGACCAGGCTGCCGATCCCGCCGACGCCGGTCGGCACCGACATCGTCGCGATCGCGCTTTCCCCTGATGGCACGAAGCTCGCGGTCGCGAGCGAGCCCGTCAGCGACAATATCGACGTGCCGCAGCTGCTGCGGGTGTACTCGGTGGCCACCGGAGCGGTGCTGCGTTCCTGGTCGTCGGCCCCTGGCCTTCTTCCGCCGATCGAGGGCGGGGGAGGCGCGGGCGGAGACGACAACGCGTCGGTGGCCTGGGTGGGCGACCACGCCCTCACTTACTACGGAATCACGCAGCAAGCGCCGCGCAAGTTCACCGGCGGCGTGTGGGTGCTAGAGCTGTCGCACCCCGACGGCCGCATCATCGCCAGCAGCCGGCTCGCGGTCCAAGTGCCTACTCAGGGCTATACCGCGCGCCCCCCGTTCGGCTGCAACTTGCTGTTCCGCGGCGATGTCGTCATCACGGGTGACGGGAACTTGTTCGCCTGCGGCGGGAGCGGCGCATCAGGCGTCAAGCTGCCGAAGCTGTACTGCCTTGAGAAGCCGGCCTGGAACACCGTGGCATACGCCGGGTTCTCGCTCACCACCGGGAAGCTGACCCGCTTCCTGTCCGGATACCGGACGGGGTGCTCCGGCTACAACGTCACTGGCTATGCGCTGTGGGCCAACTACAGCGGCAGCGTGGTAATCGGCTACATGCTGTTCGGGGACGCAAGCAGCGGGCGGTTCGGTGCGTTCAGCGACGGCGCCTTCCGGCCGTTGCCGTACCCCGTGCCAGGCAACTCGTATCAGTACTTCAACGGCAGCCTGCTCTATCAGGTCGCCTGGTAGGTGATGCTGGCCCCGGGCCGTCCGGCTTCACCGGGCAACCGGCACAATGGTGGGCAGAACACCGCCCACCGGGCTGGAGGGGACGCGCATGGCCACGATCGGGCTGCTGCATCCGGGTGAGATGGGCGCCGCCGTAGGCGGCTGCCTGGTCTCGGTCGGCCACGAGGTCTTGTGGGACCCGGCCGGGCGAAGCCGGGCGAGCACCGGCCGCGCGCTCGCCGCCGGGCTGTCCGGCGTCAGCCTCGCCGACCTCGTGTCCCGGTCCTCGGTGATCTTCTCGATCTGCCCGCCGCACGCGGCGCTCGACGTGGCGGGGCAGGTCGCGGCCGCCGGGTTCGGCGGCGGCTACGTGGACGCGAACGCGATCTCGGTGGCGACGGCCGCGCGGGTGGCGTCGGTCGTCGAGGCGAGCGGGGCCAGCTACGTCGACGGCGGGATCATCGGCCTGCCGCCCGAGGTCGCCGGGCGCACCCGGCTGTACCTGTCCGGCGCCGGGGCCGGCGAGGTGCGGTCCCTGTTCGGCGGGTCAGCCCTGGACGCGCGGATCGCCGAGGGCCAGCCGTTCGCGGCGTCGGCCGTGAAGATGGCCTATGCCGCCTGGACCAAGGGCAGCGGGGCGCTGCTGCTCGCGGCGCGGGCACTGGCCCGCGCCGAGGGCGTGGAGGAGACGCTGCTCGGCGAATGGGCGATGTCCCAGCCGTCGCTGAGCGCGCAGTCCGGGCGGTCCGCCGCGGCGGCCGCGGCCAAGGGGTGGCGCTGGGTCGCCGAGATGGAGGAGATCGCCGCGTCGATGGCCGCGGCCGGCCTGCCGCCCGGCTTCCACCAGGCCGCCGCCGAGATCTACGACCGCGCCGCCCAGGGCGCCCGCGG
>JASHPP010000079.1 GCA_030038035.1 Trebonia sp. | reverse complement strand
ACCAGCCGCTCCACCAGGTCGAAACCGCGGCCGCGATCCAGGATGTCGCCGATCACCCGCCCCGCGGCGGGGCGCACCGCGGAGATGGCCAGCAGCTGCCCGGCGGCACCTGAGGAGACCACTACCTGGTCGGCGCCGCTCAGCCGGAGCAGGTCCTGGTTCTCCTCCTCGCGGACCGCGGCCACGATCGTGACGCTTGGGTTGAGCTGGCGGGCGGTAAGGGCGATCAGCACGGCGGTGTCGTCGCGGTTCACGGCGATGACCACCAGGCGGGCGGTGCCGATCTCGGCGCGGCCGAGCACCTCTCTCCTGGTCCCGTCCCCGGTGACCGCCACCAGCCCGGCCGCGTTCGCGTCACGGGCGGGTTGCGGCAGGACGTCCACGACCACGACAGACTCTGCGGCCGTCCCGCACTCGCACAGCGTCCTGACGGCGCTTCTGCCCTTGGTTCCGTAACCGATGACAATCGTTTGGTCGGCCATTTTTGATCTCCATCGGGCGATTCGCCAGTTCGTGCGGGTTTGCCGGGTCAGGACCTGCAAGGTGGTTCCGACGAGGATGATGAGGAACAGCAGTCGCATCGGGGTGATCACTACCGTGTTCACCAGCCGCGCCGCCGTGGTGACCGGGACGATGTCGCCGTACCCGATGGTCGACAGCGACACGGTGGCGAAGTAGATGCTGCCGAGAACCGACAGCGGCCTGCCCGGGTGCGCGGAGTCCCGGTAGCCGTAACGGTCCAGGTAGACGATGGCGGACGACAGGACCAGCAAGCCAACCGCCAGCAGTATCCGGGTCGCCACCGCCGCCAGCGGGGACCCCCGCCGGGTCGGAAACGACAGCGTGCCGGCCACCGGGGCGGGTGAGTCAGGCACTGCCGTTGCGGCTGACGACGGTCGCGGTGAAGACGACGTCAGGTACGTTCGGGCTCTGCGGCAGGCTGGCGGTCACCGCGATCGTTCCCTCCCTGCTCCCGGCGGTCAGCGTGGGGGAGGTCGCGTAGCCATTGCCGGCGCTGATGCCCGCCGTGGCGCTGGCCTGGCCGCCGGGGAAGGCGGCCGTTCCGGGACGAGGGCCGGCCGGCCCGACGCGGAAGGTGACCCTCGAGCCGTCGAGCACGGGGTACTCGTGGGCGTCGAGCACCCGGACCACGAGCGGGTGCGCGAAGTTGGTGCCGGCCGGGGCGCTTTGCCCGTCGCCGCTGACGACGTCGATCCGGGCCGCTGGCGAGTAGCCCACCCGCAGCGTGAACAACGCGCCGTATCTCTCCCTGACCACGTTCGCGGTCACCTCCAGGAACCCCACGCCGGTCCCGGCGGTCAGCACGGGGCTTTCGGCCGCGCCGCCGGCTCCGGTCACCACGTCGGCGCTCTGCGCGCCGCCGGGGAAGGCCGCTGTCCCGGTCAGGCTACTCCCCGTGACGATGCGAAACGTTACGGTGGTCCCCACGATCGGTTTCCCGTTGTCGTCGTAGACCAGCACGCGCAGCGGCTGCTCGAACGGCGACCGCGTGGTGGTGGTCTGAGCGGTCCCGCTCACGCTGATCACCGTCGCTATCGGGTCGTCCGCCGTGGTGCGGACCCGCGCGCTTGCCACGCCCGGCGTTGCCAGCGCCAGCGCGCTCGCCGCGCCGGCCACTCCGGCCGCGCAGGCGACGGCCAGCCCGGCCCAGGCGAGCATGCGGCGCCGGCGGCGGGCCGGTCCGGGAGGTCCGTCCGGGGGGCCGTTCTCGGGTAGTGAGTCTGTGGTCATGGCCGGTGTCCTTTCGGGAAATCCCCGTCCCAGCTAGGACTAACGCCTGTTTCCTCAGTTACGTAAGGAAACAATCGTTAGGCTAACATGGAGGCAGGCCCCCGGCAAGGCCTAACACTTGTAAGGTGGCATCCGTGACAAAGGCACCGGCCCGCAAGCCCTACCGGCGCGGCGAAGGCGGCAAGCTCCGCGGCGACATCATCGCCGCGGCCGCCGCCGTGATGGAGGAAACCGGCAGCGAGCAGTCCGTCACCCTGCGGGAGGTCGCCCGCAGGATCGGCATCGCCGCGCCATCGATCTACGAGCACTTCCCCAGCCGCGAGGCCATTGTTTACGCGGTCATCGACGACCGCCTCGTCCAGCTGCGCGCGGCGCTCGAAACGGCCGTCGGCGGCGAGCGCGACCCGCTGCGCCGGCTGCGGTCCGCGTGCGCCGCCTACCTGCGCTTCGCCAGCGAGCAGCCCGGCCAGTACCGGGTTCTGTTCGGCCGCTACCAGCACCTGGGCGACCGCCCGCCCAGCCGGGATGCCGCCCGGTCCGAAGCCTTCACCCTGCTCGTCAACGCGGTCCGCGAGTGCGTCAGCTCCGGCCAGATCGCCAGCGACGACCCCGCGGCCGATGCCGTCACCCTCTGGGCCGCCCTGCATGGCTACGCCACCCTGCGCGCCAGCCTCCCCCACTTCGACTGGCCCGCCCCCCAGGTCGCCTTCGACCGCATCCTCAGCCGCTACGTCCCGGCCATCCCAAGCCAGGGAAAGATCCAGGCACCCGGTCTCGCCCGGCCATCAGGGATCAACGCAGGATGACAGGTACGCGAGCTACGGAGCTTCAAAGTCAGGGTTCTCATCTTCCCCGCATACCCCCACCCCCTCCACAACCAGTCCGGCCATCTCGCTGATCTCGCGGCCAGCATCACCCCGATCGCGCAGCCTTTCATGACCCGCACCGTTGAGAATCTGTAGATCATGCCGCCTGCTTGCGGCGGACCTGCCAGACGCACACCCAGCCGAGCCCGGCGGCGAGCACCAGATAGCCGCCGGTTTCGATCCACTGCAACGGCCAGAACCGGCTGGCGGGCTGGTAGGTCACGGCCTGGCGCAGGTGCATGGCGGCCAGCGCCTTCCTGCAGTCGGCCTGGTCGATGCCAGACCCGGGCGTGGGAGTGCACGCCCCGGGGAGCGCCGTGAGTACGGGGCCCACGGGCGTCAACACGACGTTCGGTGCCTGCGCGCCCGACGGGGTGATGATGGTGTCCGACAGGACCCACGCGCCCGGCTTGTCGAAAGGCGCCGTGAACAGGTTCCCGCTCACCTGGCCGGTGGCCGCGTTCACGTTGACCGCGGTGCGCGAGGCCTGGAGGCTGAGCGGCGCCGTGAAGTGGGCGGGCGCGAGCAGGTGCGGCCTGATGAGGTTCGGCACCACGACCTGGATGACCACGAACACGAGTAGTGTCACGGCCATCGCGGGCAGCGTCCGGCGCAGCAGCACGCCCAAGGTCACGCCGAGCGCGAAGGCGAACGCCGCGTACCCAAGCGGGGCCACGCCTCGCG
>JASHPP010000619.1 GCA_030038035.1 Trebonia sp. | reverse complement strand
ACGCCGACGTGCAGGCCGCGGATTTCCAGGGTGGACATTCGTTTCTCCTTTACAGCGCGACGTAGACGTCGTCGCCATCGATGCGTACGGGGTAGGTGGCGACGGGCTTGCTGGCCGGCGGCCCGGTCGGCTTCCCGGTCCGGACGTCGAAGCAGGACCCGTGCAGCCAGCACTCCACGGTGTGGTCGTAGACCTCGCCCTCCGACAGCGGGACCTCCTCGTGCGAGCAGACGTCGTGCAGCGCGAACACCTCGCCGCCGGTCCGCACCACCGCGACCGGGACCCCGCCGACCTCCACTCCGAGCACGCCCTGCTCGGGCAGGTCGGACAGCGCGCAGGCGCGCCGGAACTGGCCAGCCTGCGTCATGCCAGCTCCGCCTGCACTGCCGCGGTGACCCGCTCGCGCAGCTCGGGCACCTCGATCTGGCCGATGAGCTGGCCGAAGAAGCCCCGGATCACCAGCCTGCGGGCCTCGTCGACCGGGATGCCGCGGGCCATCAGGTAGAACAGGTGCTCGTCGTCCAGCCGCCCGTTGGCGCTGGCGTGCCCGGCGCCGACGACCTCGCCGGTGAGGATCTCCAGGTTCGGCACGGAGTCGGCGTGCGCCCCGTCGGTGAGCACCAGGTTCCTGTTGTACTCATAGGAGTCGGTGCCGGTGGCCTGCGGGCGGATCAGCACGTCGCCGATCCACACGGTGTGCGCGCCTTCGCCGCGCAGCGCGCCCTTGTACCGGACGCGGCTGCGGCAGTTCGGGGTGTCGTGGTCGACGAACAGCCGGTGCTCCAGGTGCTGCCCGCCCGTTTTTGCAGACGCGTCAGCGAAGCAGATGCCGTACAGCTGCGCGTCGCCGCCCGGGCCCGCGTAGCGGACCGTCGGGGACAGCCGGACCAGCGAGCCGCCCAGCGTCACCGCGAAGTGCCTCAGCCGCGCGTCCCGGCCGAGCGTCGCGTGGTGGTGGCTGACCTGCACCGTGTCGTCGGCCCAGTCGGCGAGCGACACGACCATCAGGTC
Source organism: Trebonia sp. (assembly GCA_030038035.1). The sequence continues at coordinate 8,267 of JASHPP010000619.1, read as the reverse complement.
GCCGCCGTCGGCGACGTTGATCTCCACGTTGTCGGCGTAGGTCGCGCTGCCCTGCTGGTCGATGACCACCACGGCGCGGCCGAACGGCTGCACGTCGATGACCGTGTGGCCCGCGCTCGCGGCGCCGGCGCCGGCGCCGGTCACCCGGATGTACGTCGGCCGGGAGGCGGTTGCCTCCTTGGGCACGGTGACCGTCGTTATCAGCTCGGCAGCCGCGAACGCGCGGGCGCTCACCCGGTCCGTGGGGAGGAAGGTGCTGTCGGCAGCAAGCCGGGACCGTTCGGAATAGTCGATTTCAGGGGCGGCGTCGACGGCCACCTTCGTGCCTGACAGCAGCGGCGCGTCGGTGTGCAGGCCGCGCAGCCGGCGCAGCGGGGTGAACCGCCACTCCTCCTCGCGGCCCGTGGGCACGGCGAAGTCCGCGGGGTCCCGCGAACCGAGCGCGTGCAGGCTGGACACCGGGGCGGTCTCGACCGCCCCGCCAAGCGCTGACATCAGCCGACCGCCCCTTCCATCTGCAGCTCGATCAGCCGGTTGAGCTCGAGGGCGTACTCCATCGGCAGCTCGCGGGCGATCGGCTCGACGAAGCCGCGCACGATCATCGCCATCGCCTCGTCCTCGGTCAGGCCGCGGCTCATCAGGTAGAAGAGCTGGTCTTCCGAGATCTTGGAGACGGTGGCCTCGTGCCCCATCTCGACGTCGTCCTCGCGGATGTCGTTGTAGGGGTAGGTGTCAGAGCGGCTGATCGTGTCCACGAGCAGCGCGTCGCACTTCACGGTCGACTTGGAGTGCGCCGCGCCCTCCTGCACGTTGACCAGGCCCCGGTAGGACGTGCGGCCGCCCGCCCTGGCGACGGACTTGGAGACGATCGTGGAGCTGGTGTTCGGCGCGCAGTGCACCATCTTCGCTCCCGCGTCCTGGTGCTGGCCCGCGCCGGCGAACGCCACCGACAGCGTCTCGCCCTTGGCGTGCTCGCCCATCAGGTAGACCGCCGGGTACTTCATCGTCACCTTGGAGCCGATGTTGCCGTCGATCCACTCCATCGTGGCGCCCTGCTGCGCGACCGCGCGCTTGGTGACCAGGTTGTAGACGTTGGTGGACCAGTTCTGGATCGTGGTGTACCGGCAGCGGGCGTCCTTCTTGACGATGATCTCGACGACGGCGCTGTGCAGGGAGTCGGACTTGTAGATCGGCGCGGTGCAGCCCTCGACGTAGTGCACGTACGCGCCCTCGTCGACGATGATCAGCGTCCGCTCGAACTGGCCCATGTTCTCTGTGTTGATCCGGAAGTAGGCCTGCAGCGGGATCTCCACGTGCACGCCCTTCGGCACGTAGATGAAGGACCCGCCGGACCACACCGCGGTGTTCAGCGCGGCGAACTTGTTGTCGCCTGGCGGGATCACGCTGCCGTAGTATTCCCTGAACAGGTCCGGCTGCTCTTTGAGGGCGGTGTCGGTGTCCAGGAAGATGACGCCCTTGGCCTCAAGGTCCTCGCGGATCTTGTGGTAGACGACCTCGGACTCATATTGCGCGGCGATTCCGGCGATTAGGCGCTGCTTTTCCGCTTCCGGAATTCCGAGTTTATCATAGGTGTTTTTGATATCCGCCGGAAGCTCGTCCCAGCTCGCCGCCTGCTTCTCGGTCGAGCGGACGAAATACTTGATGTTGGCGAAGTCGATGCCGGACAGGTCCGCGCCCCAGGCGGGCAGTGGCTTGCGGTCGAAGTACTTCAGGCCCTTCAGCCGCAGGTCGAGCATCCACTGCGGCTCGTTCTTGCGGGCCGAGATGTCGCGCACCACCTCTTCGGACAGTCCGCGACGCGCGGACGCGCCCGCGATGTCGGGGTCGGCCCAGCCGAACTTGTACGTGCCCAGCCCGTCGAGCTGGTCATTCGTGGTGGTCGTCATGTTGTCAGAGCCCTCCGGACTCGCTCGTGTCGTTATCCGTTGCCATGCCCCCGCCACGGGGGCTGGCGCATGTCACGTGGGTCGTGCAGATCCCGTCGCCGTGCGCGATCGTCGCCAGCCGCTGCACCGGGGTGCCGAGCAGCCGGCCGAACGCCTCCGTCTCCGCCTCGCACAGCTGCGGGAACTCGGCCGCGACGTGCGCGACCGGGCAGTGGTGCTGGCAGATCTGCTCGCCAGCGACGTTCATCGCGCCGATCGCCGGCGCCGGGCCGGCCGACGCGGCGTACCCGTCGGCGGACAGCGCCCCGGCCAGGGCCTGCACGCGTGTGGGCAGGTCGCCCGTGACGACCGAGGCGTAACGCCGCTCGAGTTCGGACACCTGCCGCCTGGCGAACGCCGCGACGGCCTGCTGGCCCATCGTTTCGGCGACGAACCGCAGCGCGCTCGTCGCCAGGTCGTCGTAGGCGTGCTCGAACGCGCTGCGCCCTGCGTCGGTGATGACGAACAGCTTCGCCGGCCGTCCCCGGCCGCGGTTGCCGTACGTGCGAGCGATGCGCGTTTCGATCATGCCGTCGCTGATGAGGTTGTCCAGGTGCCGCCGGATGGCCGCCGGGGTGAGCCCAAGCCGTCCGCCCAGTGTCGCGGCGGTCGACGGGCCGAGCTCGAGGATCAGCCGCGCGACCTGGCCGCGGGTGCCGCGCTCGGTGAGCGTGCTGCCGTGCGCCGTGCTGCCGCGCAGTACAGCGCTCGCGCCGGACGCCTGATTCCCGGCCCCGCGCGCGGCGGCGCCGGCCGCCTCGGGCGCACCGGTCTTTTTCACAACATCATTGTGCCGTAAATGGGGAGGCCGCCGCAAGTTTTTCTCAACATCGACGTGACGTAAATCACCCTCAGCCGACGCGCTCAGGGCGCTCAGGGTGCTCAGGGGGCCGCTCACCGCGCTCAGGGCGGTGGCTCGATGTAGTGGCGTTCCTCGTAGACCTCCGCTGCCCGCTGGTTGCGGCGCCGCATGAGCGCGACCACGATGCTCGCGACGAGCCCTACGGCCCCGCCGATCATGAAGATCACGCCCACGACCTTCAAGTCGACATAACTGCCCGACCAGCTGACGGCGAAACGCAGGATCGCGCCGACGATGACGAGCAGGGCACTGACGCCAACGCTCACGGTCGCCTACCTCCCTCGAGAACCCCTGCGGACTATTGACTCCCGCGGCGGCCTCGCCCGCCTCACCCTGACGGGGCGAATCCGCCGGCTACACCACGCCGGCCAGCCCGAGGCAGCCGTTGACGATGAGCACCACGCCGCACAGGCCAAGCGCGTAGACCGCGACCGCCTTGCCGTGCGCGCGCAGCCAGTCGCTGATCCTTTTCAGCTGCCGCTCCGTGGCCTGCGGAGCGGCCAGGTAGGCCAGCAGGGGAATCCAGACGACCATGCACGTGATCAAGATGATGATCACCAGGGTCAGCGCCGTGATCGGGATGTCCGCCCGTGCGGTGGCGGGTACCTGGACGGCGGCGACGAACGTCGCCGACGGCGCGAAGATCAGCACGCCGGCCGCGAACGCCGTCCGCGCGCTCGGCATGGAGATCAGCCGGGCCATCAGCCCTTGCCGCCGCGGCTCAGCCGGGTCGGGAGCGGGCCGTTTGCGCCGGGTGACGAAGACCGCGGCGCCGACCGCGAGGATGCCCAGGCCCAGGCGCAGCCCGTAGCGCGGGTCGTGTCCGCGGGGCAGGTTCAGGCCGGTGGCGCGCAGCACGAAAAGCACCACGAGCGCCATCACCACGGTCATGGCGAAGGCGCCGATCACGTAGGAGAACGCGGTCAGCCGGGGGTTGGCCGAGCCGAGGAACACGGCCATCACGATCAGCGCCGTCGGGGAGACGGCCGCGAGGACGGCGAAACCCGCCGCCTCACCGATCACTGCCGTCGCCCCCCGGCGCGCGGTTCATCGCTGCGGCGCCGCGTGCGGGGCGGTCCCGGCCGGCCCCGGCCTGGACCGCCCGCCGATCAGCTCGATGAGGCCGAGCACCACGAGCAGCACCACCACGAGCCAGATGACGACGGCCACCGTCGGGTGGCCCCAGAAGACGAAGACCAGCGCGGCTATGGCGACCGCCGCGGCGCGCAGCAGGGTCTTGTGCGCGCCGGTCCAGTCGCCGACCGGTCCTGTCCGCACGCCCGCCCGCTCGCCGCGGGCCCGCAGCCAGTCGATGCCGGCCCGCGTCCCGGCCCTGGTCCGCACCGCGGTGACGGATGGCCCGGTCAGGAAGGCCCCGGCCGCGACGACCAGGCCGACCACCAGGAGCACCCGCAAGCCTTCCCTGACGAAGCGGATGAGGGTGTCGTAGGCGGCCGCGGCCGCGGCCGGCGGCAGCACCGACGGGGGGACGCTGTTCAGGTAGATGCTGCGGGCGATCGTCAGCGCGATGCCGAGCACGAGCATCGACGCGGACAGGCCGAGGGCCGCGCCGATCAGCGCCCGCCTGTGCCGGCGGGCCGCGTACACGCCAAGGGCGAGCAGCGCGAGCGCGAGGAAGGGCAGCACCCACCGCAGCGTGACGATCAGCCGGTAGCCCTGCTGCGCCTTGGCCAGGTTGGGCGCGGCGAACAGCGGGAACGTGGAGTTGACCGTCGGGAGCTTGTCGACGACGGTGAGCCCGCGCGCGCTGAGCTGGTGCTTCACCTCGGTGATGAGCGGGCCGAGCTGGAGCACGACCTCCCCGTTGACCACGCTGACCGCCCCGCCCCCCTGGCCGGACAGGACCCGGACCAGCCCGGCGTGCGCGATCCGGTTGACTTGCACCCACGTCGCCGCTATCGCGGGACTCGCCACTACCCGCGCGACGGCCGCGCCCACGGCGCTGTTGACGCCGCTCGCGATCTGCCCATCGAAGTTCTTCAGCAGGTCCGCGAGCCGGGTCAGGTGGCTGCTTTGCAGCTGGTCCGCCGCCTGGGCGGTCAGCGCCTGCACGTCGAGCTGGCGGGTGATCTGGTCCGTGATCTTGGCGCTCACCGCCTGCTGAATCGGCGGCTCGGAGATCAGCGGTGCCATGTTCGCCACGTACCGGTCGGTGTTGGACACCTGGTTGGCGGCCCAGACGCCAAGGACCGCGACGGGAGCGAGCACGCAGCCAAGCACGATGAGCACGGCCGACACCGGAGCGCGCCAGCGGCCCCGCCGCGCCGGCGCGGCGGGGCCGCTGGCGCGCTCATCGCGCAGATGGCGGACCTCGGCCCGCAGCCGCTCGAGTTCGGCGTGCTCGTCCTGCGAGCTCACCGCGCCCTGGGGGCCTGCCGTGCTCTTGCTCTCGGAGCCCGCTGCCGTGCCGGGCCCGTCGCTGCCCTCGGACAACGCTCGCTCCTGCCGCCGAGTCACTACCGTCGGAGGAACATGGTGCCCCGCTTCTTGGCGGCTCTTATCACCCGCCAGAGGTGAACACGGTCAGCCTGGGCTGGCCGGCGCGCGACAGTCACCCGGCGGGGGTGGCGTAGCGACGCGCCCGAGTGGCACGCAGTTTCGTGTAACCCACTCATGAACGGGAGGAACACCGATGTTCGCGATGCGCCGCGCAGCAGTCGTACGGCGCCGGCGCGGCGGCCGCGACCGCGGGGATGCTGGCCTTAGGGCTTGCCCGCTCGTGGCGCTGGGGGCCCCGCCGCCAGACGCCGACGGCCTCACAGCAGCTGCAGGCGGCGGCCGCGGGCGACGGCGTCCCGCCTGGATGTCACCCCGAGCTTGTGGTAAGTGGACCGCAGGTGGGTCTTGATCGTGTTCACCGACAGGAACAGCGCGTCCGCGATCTCCTGGTTGGTCAGGTGCGAGTGCAGCAGCCGCAGCACCGCCATCTCACTGGCGGTCAGCGGCGGTGCCGCGTCGTTCGCGGACCCGCTGCCCGCCGCCTTGGGCGGCAGCTGGCACACGAAGCGCTCCTGCACGCGGGCCGCGAACGCGGCGGCCGGGCTGGCCGGCGGCACCATGATCGCTATCGCCGAGTGGATGGCGCCGCCGAAGTCGAGGAACGGCCGGTAGGAGTCGTGCGGCTCGGCGATCATCAGCGCCTGTTCGAGCAGCGCCGCGGCCTCGCCGTGGGCACTGAGCCGGCGGTTGGCGATGGTGGCCGTCAGCAGCGCGGTGATCCGGTTCCGCAGCGTCCCGTCCGGCACGGCTGAGCCGTCCAGGCACCGGTTGGCCATCTCCAGCGCGGCCGCTGGCTCGCCTTGCGCCAGCAGCAGCCGTGCCGCCGCCACGATCTGCTCGGCGGTTCGCGGGTACCGCCCGGCACTGTCGTCCGCGCCGGCTGCCAGGCTGCCCGCCGCCGTGTCCGCCGTGTCCGCCGCGCCGGGGGCCGGGCCGAGCGCCGCGACCGCGACAGGGACGTCGCCGGCCTGGAGCGCGATGTCGGCGCCGAACGCGTCAAGCGGTGCCAGCTGCGGGCCGCACTTGTCGTGCAGCAGCAGCACGATGCCGCGGGCGCCGGCGGTGTCCCCGCCGGCCAGCGCGACACGTGCCCGGACCAGCATCCGCAGCACGTCCATGTCCGGCTCCCCCGGCAGCCAATCGAAGGCCGCGGCGTCGAGTGAATCGAGCAGCTCCCCTGCCGACCGCAGCTCGTCCCGCTCGACGGCAAGCTGCGCGGCGGTGAGGATCGCCAGGTGCCGGCCCGCGGGGTCGGCCGTGTCGCTGTCGCGAAGCCGGGTCAGTATCTCCTCGGCGGCTCCGAGGTCGCCGTAGAGCGACTCCGCGACCGCCTGCCAGCCGCGGGCACGGTCCAGTGGCCCGGTGAGCCCGGCGGCCGCCAGCTGGTGGCCTGCATGCCCGAGCGCCCGGCGCGCGTCCGCGATCCGCCACCTGCACAGCATCGCGGTGCCGAGCGCCAGCCAGAGCATGCCGAGGGCGCGATGGGCCGACAGCGTGCCGGCCCGGGCCTGTGCCTTCTCGGCCAGCGCCCACCCGTCGGCGAGCGCGCTCCCATCCAGGGCGGTCGCGCCCGCACCCACGGCCTCGGCTGTTTGCATCACCCGCAGCGCCGCCAGCCATAGCTCGACAAGGGGCCGGATGGGCGCCGGGCAGCGGGCGAGCCCTTGCTGGGCGTAGGTCCAGTAGGCAGCGGCCGATTCCGGGTCCCGGCGGCACAGCCGCGCCGCGGCCAGGGTAGCGGCCACGACAGGGTCGCCGGAGCGCCGCTCGGCGGGAAACAGCCGCAGCGCCTCCTCCAGGTCCGCCATCTGCCCAGGCACCACTCCGACGATCCCGGCCTCGGCCAGCGCCTGCGAGGCCTGGTCCCAGTCCGCCGCCTCGGCGGCGCACCGCATGGCCTGGACCACGTCGCCGCGGGAGGCGTGCCAGCGCGCGGCCCGGCCGAACAGCACCGGCACCTCCTCAGGCGTCCGCCGAAGTTCGGCCAGCAGGACCTCGCGCAGGCACGGGTGATACCGGTACTGCCCGTGGTCGTCGCGCGCGACGAAGCTGTTCTCCCTGTCAAGCTGGTCAAGGACCCCGGCGCCGCCGGACTCGCGGGTCAGCCAGTCGGCGTATTCCCCGGTGAGGCGCTCGGCGACGCTCGTGCGCCGCAGGAACAGCTGGATGTGCGCGGGCTGCCGGTCCAGGACCTCGTCGCGCATGTAATCCTCGAGGAGAGCGTCGCCGCTGATGCCGCTGATGTTGACGGTTCCGTCCCTGTTCGCGCGCAGCGCCGCCAGCCGCAGGCCAGCCATCCAGCCCTCGGTATTCCTGAGCAGGTCGTCGCGCTCGGCCGTCTCGGCGGCGAGGCCGAGCTTGGCGAAGTAGGCGTCCGCGTCGGCCGGCGTGCACGCCAGGTCGGCGGTGCCCACCTCGGCGAGGTCGCCGGCCACCCGCATCCGGGCGAGGTGCAGCCCGGGGACGCGGCGGCCGCACAAGATGATGCGCAGCGCGGGCGGCGCGTGATGGATGAGGAACCCGAGCCCCGCCAGGATGCAGCTGTCCGCCAGGACGTGCACGTCGTCGAGGACGAGCGCGACGGGCGCGGCCAGCCCGCGCATGGTGTCCATCAGGGTGATGGGCAGGTCGTCGGCGGAACTGCGGCTGCGCGGGACCAGCGCGGGCGTGAGCTCGGAGCCGCCGATCGCGAGCGCGGCGCTCATATAGGCCCAGAACCTGCCCGGTTCCCTGTCACCCTCGTCAAGGTTGAGCCACGCGACACGTCGTGACCGTGCGACGGCGGTTGCCCAGGTGGCGCAGGCGACCGTCTTCCCGGCACCGGCCGGGGCGGTGATCGCGGTGACTGGATGCGTTGCTGCCCGCTCGATCAACCCGGTCAGGCGACTGCGTGGGACTATGTCGGCACCAAGCCGGGGCACCCGCAGCTTGTCGTCAAG
>JASHPP010000078.1 GCA_030038035.1 Trebonia sp. | reverse complement strand
GCAGGCTCTCGGCGAACGGTTGCACCTCGCCGAGGTTTAGCGGATACAGCTCGCCGACCGCGACACAATCGCGCACCGCCCCGCACGACACGCTCGCCGCATACGTCCCGTACCCTCCAGGCAATGTGGACGGCGTCCAGGCCTTTCCGTTCCAGGTTTCCACGAGCGTGTAGACGATGGGCTGCATGCCGTAGCGTCCGACGGCGACACAGTAAACGGCGGACGGGCACGACACGCTGAGCAGGTAGCCCTCGCTGCTTCCTCTGGGCAGCGGCACGGCGGTCTTCCGCCACGTCGCGCCATCCCACAGCAGCGCGAGCGGGCCGGACCCGTCGGCGCCGACGGCCATGCAGTATCTCGCCGACACGCACGAGACGCCAGAAAGCGCTTGCGCAGGCGCGGCCGCGGCCGCCGAGGCCGGTGTCACCGAGGCGGGGTTCGCCGAGGCGGCGGGGTTCGCCGAGGCGGCGCTCGCCGGGCCGATTGCGCCGGACATGGCCGCGACCGCGACAAGCCCGGCGATGACGATCTTCCGCACCATGTCCACTCCTTCCGCACGGGACTGCCGGGAGGTTCAGCCCGCGGCGGCCTGGCCGCCGAGCAGCACGCGGGTGAGCTGGCTGCGGCTGGCCAGCAGCTGGTCAAGCGCGGTCGTCAGGTGCTCGCCGGTCACCCGGATCGCCCCGGTCGCCCCCGCACCGTCGCCCGCACCGTCGCCCGGACCCTTGCCCGCGCCGTCCGCCTCGGCGGCGAGCAGCGCCGCCTTGCGCAGCAGCTCCTTGAGGAACGGCGCGGTCACCCCCTCGGTGCGGGCGATGACCGCGTCCAGGTCGACGCCGTCGAGCTCGAGGTTCCCCTGGTACAGCCGGATCAGCGCGCGGCGCGCGGCGGCGTCGGGCAGCGGCAGCTCGGCGGCCAGGTCGACGCGTCCGGGACGCTCGGCGAGCGCGGGTTCGAGCAGGTCGGCCCGGTTCGTGGTGAGCAGGAACGTGACGTCGGCCGCCGAATTGAGTCCTTCCATCTCGTTGAGCAGCTGGAACAGCAGCGGGTGCTCGCCGTCGCGAGCGGTGCGCTCTTCCGCGATCAGGTCCACATCCTCCACGACCACGATCGCGGGCTGCAGCGTCCTGGCGACCGAGCAGGCCTCCGTGATCCGGCCCAGCGCCCGGCCGGAGATGACGATGACGGTCACGTCCGGCAGCATGCTGAGCAGGTAGCTGACCGTATGCGTCTTGCCGGTTCCCGGCGCGCCGTGCAGCAGGATGCCCCGCTTGAGGTGCTGGCCGCTGGCGAGCAGCCGTCCCGAGTGCGTGGCGATGCCGACCACCTGCCGCTCGATCTCCGCGAGCAGCGCGTCGGGCAGCACGATCTGGTCGCGGCGGACATCCGGCCGGGTCAGGAAGTTCAGCGGCGTGGTGTTGCCGGTCAGGCCGAACATCTCGGGGCCGAAGCTGATCACCTGACCGCGGAACACGCTGCGTTCGGACCCGAGCCGCCTGATCTCGCTCAGCACATGGTCCACCTTGTCCTGTGCGGTCCCCACGATCTGCAGGTTCACTTCGGCGCTCCCGCTAGACGAGGTCGGCAGGAACATGATCGCCAGCCGGTCGTCACCCTCGCGCACCAGGTAGATGCCGTTGCTGATGCACGCGCGCGTCTGGCCGCCAGGGCCGCACGGCAGCGCGGTGGTGAGCGGGGCGCCGACCCCGGCCGAGCCGTACAAGCTGTTCAGGCCGGCCTGAATGAAATCGCCGATCGTGGCATCGCTGTACCGCAGCTGCCCGACACCGGTGATCCCGACGACCTCGTGCGTCCTGCCGGGATCCGCCGCGAGCCAGGCGTCCACGCCGACCTGCAGGTTGACGTGCTCGTAGAGCGGGTAGCTGCTGGCCACCGTCGGCAGGCGCGCCGCGTCGGGACCGAGGTGCTCGAGCAGCACCCGCCGCAGCGCCTGGTCTTCCGTGCGCGCCACCCGCACCGCCCGGCCGACGAGCTTGCGCGCCAGCCGTCCCACGTCGGCCAGCTCCGGCCGGTCCTCCGTCCCCGTCATGGCAGCAGCCTAAAAGCACCGCACGCGGATAAAAAGCAATTATCCCAAACCGGCAGCGGCGGGCGCGAATGCTGCATACTCGGCTGTATGGAAGACCTCTTCGCCTTCCAGGCATTGCGGATTAAGCAGCCGGGGAAACTGCTGCCCAGCCGGGCGCGCTATCAGATCTTCAACGACCAGCGGGAGCTGATCGCCGTCGCCACAGAAATCCAGGGTCATGGCCGGCTGAAGCTGCTGCGCGATTCGATGATCGATGTCCGCGCGTTCGCGATCACCACGCCCGACGGCGTGCCGGTCCTGTCGCTGGTCAAGCAGGCCACCACCTTCAGCACCGAAGTCCAGGGGCCCGACGGCCAGCTGATCGGCCGGATCCGCACCGAGGGCACCCGGCGCCACTACACCCTGCTCGACCACGAGGGCCAGACCCTGGGCCAGGCGGTCGGCGACCTCGGGCTCAAGCGCTTTTCCGTGACCGCCGCCGAAGGCGGCACGTTCGCCCGAGTGCACAAGACCTGGGCCGGGTTCAGGAAGGAAATGCTCACCTCGTCGGACCACTACAAGGTCGAGTTCACCGGCGGCCCGGTCTCGCGGCTTGCCCGCACCCTCACCGTCATGATCCCGATCGTGCTTGACCTGACCTCCTACGAGCCCATGTGACAGCGGCGGGCGCCGAAGCTATCAGCTCACCCGCACCTCGCGCACCACCCGCGCGTGCTCCCGCATCGTCTGCGTGCCGTCGGCGCCCGGCTGCCTGCCGAACCCGCAGTACATCGCGACCCCGAAATCGGGCAGGTACCTGGCCGCCGTGGCGACCCGCCGCCGCAGCCCCGCCACCCCGTCGACCGGCAGCACGATCCCCAGGTAGACGCGGGCGTCGCCGGGCTGGAGGTCCACCAGCGGCCGGAAGAACGAGCGGTCCTCGCTGCGCAGGTAGCGCGGCCCCGTCAGGTGCAGCCAGTCCACGGTCCGCCCGGACTCGGCGACCGCGAAGTTCGCCATCCGCACCATCAGCCCCATATCCCGCGCCTCGTACATCGGCCACTCGGGAAACGTCCCGTAGCACAGGTGGTATCCGACGAGGGCCTCCTCGGGAATCAGCCGCGTCAGCCGGGTCACCGGCCCCGCGAACCGCTCCCACGCGCCCTCGCCTGTCCACGCGAGCACCCCCTCGATGTCCTGCGTCTCGTACGCCATGTCCCACTGGATCGCCAGGTCCGCGGCCGGGATCGCGGCGAGAAGCCGCCGCAGCTCGCGGGCGACGAGGTCCTCGAACGCGCGCTCGGCGACCGGGTAATCGCGGGCGAAGTCGGCCTTGAACCCGTTCAGCGCGCTGGACGGGAACGGCAGCCCCACCTGGAACCGCAGGCCCGCCGCAATCACCCCTTGCGCGCGCAGCGCGCTGAACACCGCGTAGGACGCGATCGCGTCGTCGATGCGCGGCCAGGAATCGAAGCGCAGCTCGCTGACTCCCGGCCTGATCCCGAACACCGGGGTCTCATACGCGTGCCGCGGCAGCCCCGTGGGAGATTCGGTCTCCGCGACGGTCACCACGCCCTCGTTCGGGCGAACGAGCCTTTCCCGCTCGTAGCTGACCCAGCCCGCCCGCGGCCCGGTCTCGCCGTCGGGCAGCGCGAACACCAGGTCACCGAAGAACCCCGCCGCCGACCGCAGCGCCGCCTCGGTCGAATCCGAGGGCAGGCTCCCCACCAGCAACAGCTCACTGCTGACCCGCCGCACCATCGCAGCTCCTTCCTTCAGTCCGAACGGTCCCGGCCGGCTCTCCAGGCCCAGCTTTACACCGCACGGCCGGGGAAGCCAGCGAGCCGTCCGATCACCATCTGCGACACGCAGGGGCGGTTGCTGTGAAGTCGATGAATATCCGCGGCGCGGCTGCCATAATTGACTCGAACAGGGCATCTATTCATGGGGCGGAGGCAGCACATGGTCAAAACGACCAAGGCCCGGCAAGACGGTATGATCCGTGTCACTTTCACGCTTCCCGACGGGGAGCCGAGCGGGTCCGTGTCCGTGGTCGGTGATTTCAACCAGTGGGATCCCTTCGCCCATCCGCTCCGCCGGCGGTCGAACCGCACCCGCAGCGCCTCGGTGACGGTCCCGCCGGGAAGCACGCTGCGCTTCCGCTACCTCGCCGAGGGCGGGGTCTGGTTCGACGACGAGACGGTCCCCACCGGAGACAACCAGGACGCGACAATTACCGTCTAATTCCATGTGAAGCGACCCTGGGCAGGTATCGCGGCAGGGGGAATTCTCACCGGGGTTCTCGTCACGGCCGCGCTGCTGCCCGCAGGGGCCGCGACGGTGGCGGGCACGCCGCCGGCTCCGGACACGATCACCACCTTCGCCGGCGGCGTCGGCGGCCCCGACCCCGCGACGAGGGTCTCCATGGAGCCGTGCGGCCTGCGCTACGCCGACGGCGCGCTCTACGTGGGCAGCGAGGGTGCGGTCCGGCGGATCGACCCGGCTACCGGCTGGCTCACCGACGTGGCGGGCGACGGGGCGTTCGGGCCAGCGGCCGACGGCGTCCGCGCCACGGGCGCCGCCATCACCGGCGCGTGCAACCTGGCCGTCGACGCGCACGGAAACGACCTCCTCACCGAAGGCGGCGGGATCAGCGTGGTCGCGAGCCACGCCGGCACCTTCTACGGCAAGACGATGCGAGCGGGGTACATCTACCCGATCGCGAGCTTCCTTGGCGCGGTCGTCGACGTCGAGCCCGGCGCGGACGGCACCCTGCTTGTCACGGTCGACGGTTTCGCGGAGAACCACACGCAGGCGCCGGGCGGTGCCCAGATCTGGGCGATCGCCGAGCGCGCCGGCACCGTCTACGGGCAGCAGATGACCGCCGGACATGACTACGTGCTCGCCGGCGAGCTGGCCCAGACCAACACCCCGAACGACGGTGAGCTCGCCACCCAGGCCTGGCTCACCCCGAACATCGGCAACCTCCGCGTGGACCGCGCGGGGAACCTGGTGGTCGCCGACCCCGGCTACCAGCTGGTCCGGGTGATCGCCGAGCGCGCCGGCACCTTCTACGGCCTGCCGATGCGGGCGGGCCGGAGCTACGACATCGCGGGTGACTGGAAGGTCTCCGGCGACAGCGGCAACGGCGTGCCCGCGACGAAGGCGCTGTTGTACGAGGCGAACTCGCTGACGCTCGACAGCCACGGCAACGTGCTGATCGCGGACGGGGGACAGGTCCGCGTGGTCGCCGAGGCCAGCGGCACCTTCTACGGGGTCTCGATGAGGCCGGGCTACATCTACACGATCGCGGGGACGACGGAGCCGGAGCAGGCCAGGCCTGCCGTTTACGCCGGCGACGGCGGCCCGGCCCGCACGGCGGTCTTCGACACGGTGGCCGTCGCGGTGGACGGCGCGGGCAACGTGGCGCTCACCTCCGACACCGGCCGCGTCCTGCTCGTGGCCGAGCGGTCGGGTACCTTCTACGGCATCGCGATGACCGCGGGCGACATCTACGCGATCGCCGGCAACGGGGACCACGAGCAGTCCGGTGACGGCGGCGCCGCGACGAGCGCCGAGTTCAACCCGGACGGGGTGGCCTACGACCGCGCCGACGGCCTGACGCTGATCCCCGACATCGGCTCGGGCGGAACCGCCACGGCGCGGCTGCGGGCGGTGCCGTCGCGGAGCGGCACCTACTTCGGGCGGGCGATGACCGCCGGGGACATCTACACGATCGCCGGCGGCGTCGCGCCCGTCGCGCGCAGCGGCGTGCCCGCCACCGACGCCGGTTTCTCCTTCACGCGGGGCACGCAGCTCGCCGTGACGTCCGCGGGGAACCTGGTCGTCGCGCAGTACGACCTCAACGTGGTCCAGGTCGTGGCCGCCAGGTCAGGCACCTTCTACGGCGTCTCGATGAAGACCGGCTACGTATACACGATCGCCGGTACCGGCAAGGCCGGGTACGCCGGCGACGGCGGCCCGGCCGCCGCGGCGGAGCTTGACGACCCGGCGAGCGTGGCGGTCGACGGCAACGGCAACGTCCTGCTCGCCGACGGCCCCCGGGTGCGGGTGATCGCCGCGAAGACCGGCACGTTCTACGGGCAGCAGATGACCGCGAACCACATCTACACGATCGCCGGGGACGGGAGCTACACGTACTCGGGCGACGGCGGGCCGGCGGCCGCGGCGGGCATGGCGCCGGACGAGGTCGCCGTCGACAACGCGGGGAACGTCCTCATCAGCGACTCGGCCAACTGCCGGGTCCGTGTGGTGCCGCCGCGGTCGGGCACCTTCTACGGCGTGGCCATGACGGCCGGCGACATCTACACGATCGCGGGCGACGCCTCCTGCGGGGTCGAACCAGGCGACGGCGACCCGGCCACCGCGGTCAGCCTCAGCGGCAACCTCGAGACAGCGGTGGACTCGGCCGGCAACGTGCTGCTGAACGACGACGAGTTCGTGCAGCTTGTCGCCGAGAAGTCAGGAACGTTCTACGGGCAGAAGATGACAGCGGGCGACATGTACGCGATCGCGGGCACCCTCGCGCTGCCCAACGTCTTCGGCGACGGCGGGCCCGCCACCCGGGCCTACCTGAACGTCGCCGGCCTGGCGGTAACCCCCGCGGGCACCGTGCTGATCGCCGACCCCATCGACTTCCGGATCCGCTCGATAGCCGCCTGAGCCCGGGCCCGGTCACCAGGTCTCCCAGCGGTCCCCGCGCGGCTGCGGCGGCGGCCAGTGGCTGCCGAATCGTTCCCGGTAGTACCGCGCCTCTGCCCAGGCCTGGCGGACCTTGCGCTGCATGCGCTCCTGACTGTGCGACATGGCGGCCGCGCAGTAGATCATCGCCAGCAGGGCGCCGGCCGCCACTCCCAGGGCCATGCACGCGAACCCGAAGAGCAGGTATGTGATCATGTACCTAAAGTGCCGAAATTTAACTGACCGTAA